>JACCYW010000320.1 GCA_013696275.1 Chloroflexota bacterium
TTGAGCAACCTCGACAAGATCCTGTTTCCCGAGGCCGGTCTGACGAAGCGCGATCTCATCCGCTACTACACGACCATCGCTCCGGTGCTGCTGCCGTACCTGCGCGACCGGCCGCTGAACCGCGACCGCTGGCCTGACGGGGTCGCCGGCGGCCACTTCTGGGAGAAGCAGATCCCCAAGCATGCGCCTGCCTGGGTGGCTCGTTGGGACTACCCGGAAGCCGGATCGACCGAGTCGCATACCTACGTCGTGGCCGATCGGGTGGCCACCCTCGCCTGGCTCGCCAATATGGCCTCCATCGACCTCCACGCTTGGACGTCGCGCTGCGCCACTTACCGGTCGCCGAGCTATGCGCTGATCGATATCGACCCGGGCGAGAAGACGACGTTCCAGCAGGTGGTCGCCTTCGCGCGCCTCTACCGAGCCGCCCTGGAGCACCTTGCCGTGGCCGGCTTTCCCAAGCTGACCGGCAAACGCGGCATCCAGATCTGGGTGCCGGTCCGCCCCGGCTACACCTTCGATGAGACACGCGATTGGGTCGGTCGACTATCGAGCGCCGTCGGCCGCGCCATGCCCGACCTGGTGAGCTGGGAGTGGGAGAGGTCGGCGCGGCAGGGCCGAGCGCGACTCGATTTCACCCAGAACGCGGTCAACAAGACCTTGGTGGCGCCGTATGCGGCGCGGCCGGTGAGGCACGCCTCGGTCTCCGCCCCGATCACCTGGGACGAGCTGGATGACCCCGACCTGCGGCCTGACCGGTGGGACATCAGGACCGTCATCGGACGCGTGGAGGCGCTGGGTGACCTGTTCCGTCCGGTCCTGGCGCTGGAGCAGGAGCTACCGGCGCTGTGATGCTCGGCGGCCGGGTGCGGGTCGAGGCGTGGGACCTGCGGGGACCGCCCGGCGTGATCTTCGCGCTCTTCCTCTCCGTTGCATCGGTCGGTGCGAAATGGGCCATGCTCCAGGCGGGACTTGGCGACCCTGGGTTCATCGTGTACATCCCGGCGATAGCTCTGGCTGCCTGGCTCGGCGGTGGCGGGGCGGGCATGCTGGCGACCATCGTCTGCGCTGCTGGCAACGACTACATGTTCATCGGACCGGCCGGCTCGCTGCTGCCCTCGCGGAGCGATGATCTGACCCGGCTGATCATCTTCCTGGGTGCGGGGATCCTCATCAGCGGTATCTCCAGCCGGCTTCGCCATTCGATCATCTCGGAGACAAGGGCCCACGAAGCCCTCACCGCAGCCCTCTCCGCCGAACAAGGTTCGCGCACTCGCGCGGTCGACCTGGCCCGCCGGCTGAGCGATGCCACCGGCGAGCTGCGCCGCTCCAGCGACCAGCTGACGGCGGTCATCGAGACGGTCACTGAGGCGATCATCCTCCAGGGCCCCGATGGCGCGTTGCTGTACGCCAACGAGGAGGCCGCCCGCATCAACGGGTTCTCGTCGGTCGCGGAATTGCTCACCGTCTCGTCCCGACAGCTCGCTCTGCGGGCCGACATGAGGGACGAACAGGGCCAGCCCATCGATATCCAGGATCTGCCTTCGTCTCGTGCCTTGCGCGGTGAGCCAGCACCGGAGCGCCTCATCCGTCCTGCCGGAGGGGCCGGCGGCGATCGTCGCTGGGTAGCCGCACGTGCTGCCGCGGTGACCGACGAGTCGGGCGTCGTGCGCTTCGCTGTGACCATCTTCCGCGACATCACGGCCCAGCACCGGGCCGAAGAAGGGCAGCGCTTCCTGGCCGACGCGACGGCGTTGCTTTCGGCCACGCGCGATGTCCTGGGCATCACCGAGGGGTTGGCTGCGCTGGCGATCGATAGCCTCGCCGACTGGTGCGCTGTCGACATCCTGCGGGCCGACGGTTCAGGCATCGACTCGGTGCTGGCCCAGGCCGACCCGACGGGAGGCAACGACGGTCATGCCGCGCGCCGCACCATCCCCTTCGACCCTTCCGCTGGGAGCGGCTCGGCCGCGGTCATCCACAGCGGACGACCGGTACTCATGGTCGACGTCGCGCCTCAGACCTTCGAGGACGGCGCCATGGAGCCTTCCCTTCGCGACTCCCTACGGGCGCTCGGACTGCGCTCATACCTGTGCGCGCCGTTGGTCGCCGGGGGCCGAGCCATCGGTGCCATCTCGTTGGCCACGACGGAGAGCCGCCGGCTCGATCAGCCCGACCTCGAGGTGGTCGTGGAGCTCGGCCGGCGGGCCGGCACGGCGCTTGAGAACGTACAGCTCTACCGGGCGGCAGATGCTCGCCAGGCTGAGCTGGCGGCCATCCTGGCGTCGCTCAGGGATGCCGTCGTGGTCTACGACGCGCAGGGGCTTCTGCAGCTGCGCAACCCAGCCGCTGACGATCTGATCGGGTCAGCATCGCTCGAGACGCTGGAACAGCTCACGGCCCTGCTGGGAGTGACCCGGGATGAGTGGGCGGACGACACTCGCGGCGATCAGGAAGGCGGTTGGCCAGAAGTCAGGCTGCCGAACGGGCGCTGGATCGAGCTCTCCGGCTCCAACGCGAGCGGTTCGACCATCATGCTGGCGCGCGACGTGACGGCGAGACGCGCTGCGCAGGCGGCCCGGGAGGCGTTCATCGGCCTCCTGTCGCATGAACTGCGTACCCCTATCACCACCATCTATGGTGGCACGCGCCTGCTGGACCGGCCTTTAGCCGAGGCAAAGCGCATGGAGCTGGTGCACGACATCCGGGCCGAGGCCGAGCGGTTGTACCGGCTGGTGGAGGACCTGCTGGTGATGACCCGTGTCGAGCGGGGTGGTGTGGATATCGGCCACGAGCCGATCCTGCTGCAGCGCCTCATCGGCGACGTGGTCCGCGTCGAGGAGGCTCGCTGGCCCGGACTCTCGGTACGCCTCCAGCTCTCCGAGCGGCTACCCACTGTCCGCGGCGACCCGACCTATGTGGAACAGGTGGTCCGCAACCTCATCACCAACGCAGCCAAGTACGGCGGCACGGACGCGCCGGTGGATGTCGCCGTAGAGGACCACGGGAACGAGGTCTGGGTCCGCGTCTCCGACCGAGGGCCGGGCATCGTGGGCGAAGAATCGGAACAGCTCTTCGACCTGTTCTATCGGGGCTCATCGACCGCCGCCACGGTCGGCGGAGCGGGCATCGGACTCTTCGTCTGCCGGGCATTGGTGACTGCGATGTCCGGCCGGCTCTGGGCCGGTCCACGCATCGGCGGCGGTGCCGAGTTCGGGTTCTCCCTGCCCGTGCTGGAGTCGGAGGAAGAGGCCTGAGCCCTCAGCTCGCGGCTGCCTTCAGCTCGCGGCAGCCTTCAGTTCGGACAGTACCTGCTCCTTGCGTGCCTGCATCCGCTGGCCGAGTTCCTGGAGTTCGTCGCGGTCGAACACCGAGCGGGCCTGCTTGAACATCTCGCCCTCTTCTTCTTCGATGTGGTGCTCCAGGTTCTCCTTCATGACCGTGAACTTGGCGCCCCAGGTCTCGTCGTCCACCGGGGTCCGCTCCAGCTCGCCCATCACGGTGTCCACCACGTGATGCTCTTCGTAGGCTTCCAGGACGATGTCCTTGGCCTTCGGATGCTCCTTGAGTGCGGGGTAGAATATCTCCTCTTCCATCGCCTCGTGGGCACCGAGCTCGGTCTTGATGGTGTCGAAGAGTTCCTGGCGCGTCTTGGTCGCCTGCTCGGTCGTCTTGTCACCCCGCTCGAGTAGCTTCTTCACGGCGGCGTGATCGGACTTCATCAACTCAAGGGCATCCATGTATCACCTCGTTCGTAGGCGGTCCTGGACATCGAGTGTAGGCAGCGCCACCTGCGCAGGTGGCTGGAGACGGCGAGAGGCGTCTTGCAGGACCCTTACAGCAGCCGTGAGACCCACATGACGGGGCCCGGACGCGCTAGCATCTGCCCAAGAGGAGGTATCTGGCCATGGCGAGCGTGACTTTCGATAAGGTCTGGAAGCGCTACGGGGAAGTAGCTGCTGTGCGAGACCTCAACCTGTCCATCCAGGACGCTGAGTTCCTGGTCCTGGTCGGTCCGTCCGGTTGTGGCAAGACCACGTCGCTGCGGATGATCGCCGGCCTGGAGACGGTGAGCGATGGCGAGGTGCGCATCGGCGACCGGGTGGTCAATGACCTGGAGCCGCGCGATCGCGACGTCGCGATGGTGTTCCAGAGCTACGCCCTCTATCCCCACATGAGCGTGCGCGACAACCTGGCCTTCGGCCTCAAACTGCGCAAGTTCTCGAAGTCGGAGATCGACCGTCGCGTGACGGAGGCAGCCCGTATGACCGAGCTGACCAATCTCCTGGCTCGGAAGCCCAAGGAGCTCTCGGGTGGCCAGCGCCAGCGCGTGGCGCTCGGCCGGGCCATCGTCCGGGAGCCGGCCGTCTTCCTCATGGACGAGCCACTTTCGAACCTGGACGCCAAGCTGCGCGTCCAGACGCGCGCTGAGATCGCGCGCCTGCACCAGCGGCTCCAGACGACCATCGTCTACGTGACCCATGACCAGGTCGAAGCGATGACCATGGGCGACCGGATAGCGGTCATGAACGACGGCTTGCTTCAGCAGGTCGGTTCGCCCCAGGAACTGTACGAACACCCTGCGAACCGCTTCGTGGCTGGCTTCATCGGCAGCCCGGCCATGAACTTCCTGTCCGCCTCCGTCGCCAGCGATGACGGCAAGACCGTCATACGAGCACACGACCTGGAGGCACCCGCGCCGGCCGGTCTGGCGAGCTCGCTCGGCAACGGCAAGGGAGACGGTATGGTCATCGGCTTCCGCCCCGAACATCTTCAGCCCGACCAGCCAGAAGGCCCGGCGACCTCCTTCCGGGTCCATACCGATGTGGTCGAGTTCCTGGGCAACGAGGAGCTACTGCACGTGACGATGGGCGAGGATCGCCTGGTGGCCATCGTCGACTCCTCGCTGCGGGTCCGGCCCGGCGACGTGGTCGATCTATGGCTACCCCTTGACAGGCTGCATGTCTTCGATGCTGAGGGCTTGTCGCTGGGCGCCGCCGCGCCGGCACCGGCGCAGGCCGCCTGAGGCTCGCTTAAGACCTTCCTTCTTCAGCCCTTCGAGCCGGTGGTGGCGATACCCTCCACGAAGTAGCGCTGAGCGGCGAAGAAGATCAGGACCATCGGGATGGTGATGACGACGCTGGCCGCCATCACGTACTGGAACTCGCCTTCGCCACCGATGGCCGGATTGAAGCGAGCCACCAGACTCTGAAGGCCCCGCGGCAAGGTGAATAGAGCTATGTCGCGGATGAAGATGAGCGGCTTCAAGAGTTCCGTCCAGCTCGCCTTGAGCTCGAAGATGAAGACCACGATCAACGCCGCTCGGGTCAGCGGCAGAGCGATGTTCCACCACATGCGCGGATAGCTGGCGCCGTCCACCCGGGCCGCCTCGAACAGCTCGCGCGGCAGGCCCAGGAAGAACTGCCGGAGCAGGAAGATGTAGAACGCGGAGGCGAACAGATTGCCTGCCCAGAGCGGCGTGAAGTAGGGCGAGTTGACCTGGCCGAGCGCGTTCCAGATGAGGAAGTTGGGGATGAGCGTCACAGCTCCGGGCAGCATCATGGTCGCCAGGACCAGGCCGAAGAGCGCATTCCTGAAGGGGAAGCGGAAGTAAGCGAAAGCGAAGGCGACCAGCGCCGAGCTTATCGCTACCGTCCCTGCCGCAAGCACCGCCACGAAGACGCTGTTCCAGATCCAGTGCAGGACCGGGGCGATCTCGAAGACGGTGCTGTAGTTGTCGAACAGCAATGGCGGCGGGAACAGCTGACTGTTGAAAACGGTCGCACGATCCTTGAGGGACGCGCTGACAAGCCAGACGAACGGGAAGACGAACAAGAACGTCGCCCC
>JACCYW010000396.1 GCA_013696275.1 Chloroflexota bacterium
CTCGAACCGTCCGCGTCCAACACCTTGCAGCCCCAGCCATCCGGGTTGGAGTTGGCACCACAAGAGTCACCGACGGTGAACCGAGGCTGGTTCCAGCCGCCCCCGGAGGTGTGGAACCGGACCTCGAACAGCTGCTTGTCGCTGCTCGTACCACCGCTCTGGTCGCCTGGGTCGAGCATCTCGTTCTGCCATTCAGCAGCGACTATGCCGTGCCCTCCCCAACAGTCGCCCAAGTCCGTCACCGATCGAGAGGCCTGTTGGTCGCCATCGATCTGGAACGAATAGAAACCTCCTTCCGCATCCGTGATGCGGAAGATCCGGTATGTCAAAGGTGGCCCGTCAGACCGCGGCGACGCCCATGGGAACGACCAATGCCCAGATATGGCGCTTACTCAGAGCCACGCGTACTCCTTTATCGACCTTGGTTGCCCGATCCTGCTCCGGTGGACCAGCCGCCGTCAAGGCGTGTGAAGGGATCGTAACGGGGGTGCCGAGGAGGACTCCTTCTGAAGGGTCGGGCACCGTCCCGCGCAGGCGTAGGGGTAGCAGCACCGTATCGGTCGGCGCTCAACGCACCACGGGGTGAATCAGCCGGAGCGGGTGGCGGGCGACATCTCACCATCATCGGTTCCAGAGCCGCCACGGTCGACGCGCGAGCCGCCGCGCGTCTTGGATGACAGCACGTAGGCGATACCGCCCAGGACGATGATGGACAGGACGCTGATGGCCCGATCCAACAGAGCGATGGCACCGGCCTCCGTGGTGTCGGCACCGTAGATGAGCACCAGGATGGTGACGATGGCCGACTCCACCACGCCCAAGCCAGCCGGCGTGAACGGTATCGCGGTCAGCAGTGATGCGATCAGGGCGACGAAAAAGGCGCCGCTGATGCCCAGGTTGATCTCGAACCCGAGCGCCAGCACGACCAGATAGAGGCGCATCGCCTCGGTCGCCCAGATGAGCCCGGTGATGACCGCGATGAGCGGCACTTGGCGAGCCTGGATGGAGAAGACGCCCTCCTCGAAGCGCTCGTAGAACTCGACCATCCGGTGAGGCAGCGGCAGCCGCGCGATGAGCCGAGCGCCGAAGTTGCGGATCACGAAGAGGCCGATGGCCAGTGCCGCGATGACCGCCAGGCCGATCCCGAAGATGAGCCTGACCTCCGGTGAGAGGCCGTCGCGGAAGCTCCAGAAGCCGGCCGCCAGTCCCAGCAGGGTGATCGCGAAGAGGTCGAAGACGCGCTCGATGAAGACCGTACCAAAGGTTCGGCTGAGCGAAACAGTGAAGTTGAGACGAAGCAGATAGGCCCGATATACATCGCCCAGCTTGGCCGGCACCAAGCAGTTGACGAGCCAGCTGATGAAGATGATCTCGGTCGAGTCGCGCACCGGGATGGGCGTCCCGGCGCCGCGCAGCAGCAGAGCCCAACGGATGCCGCGCAGCGGGAAGCCGGCATAGTAGACGGCGAACGCAGCTACCAGGAGCAGCAGGTCGGCCCGCGCGATAGAGCCAAGCAGGGCGGCCAGGTCTATGTTGCCGACGGTCACTGCGACCAGCAGCACCAGCACGATGGGCAGGACGATGGAGATGATCGTCTTCGGGTCGCGCAGTCTGTCCGACAGCGGCTTGGGTGCGCCCGCCTCGCGCTCCTCCACGAGCGGATAGTCGACCAGCGGCTCCTCCTGCGGTGGGGGTGCTGAGCTACTCACCCGCTCGTCCCGTGACCGACTTCCGCGCTTGGTGCGACGGTCACCCGACGGTTACCGCGCGCTCGTTGCACGAGCTTGGCCAGGGGTGTCCATGCGCGCACCACGATCGATCCGCGCCCACAGACCAGGCGCGCTCCTGACAGGGCGGCCAGTAACTGGCGGGCGTCGTGTGGGTCGTCCGCCAGGACCGTGTACGAGACGCCCACCTCCAGCACCGTGTGGGCGTCGCTGGAAGCGACCGTCGGCAAGCGGTGCTCGGCCGCGAAGGCCGCCGCCAGCGCGTTGGCGCGACCCATCGCCCGGCCGTTGTGCGCCTCCACGACATCGGCCGCCCGGGCCAGCTCGACCAGCGCTGCCGACCGCCCAGCCGGTGCCGCCGACGAACCGGCTGAAGAGCGGAACCGATCGAAGGGATGGGGCAGTACCACCAGGCCGCCCTGTTCGTGGATCGCCGCCGACGCTTCGGCGGGCGAAAGTCCGCCCGGGATGGCGCGCTCCAGGTAGAGGCCGATGAGGTCGCCGCCGGTCGTGCGCACCTCCTCGCCCACGATGACCGTGAGGTCGGCCGGCGCAGCGTCGCGCGCTCGAAGAGCGCCGTCCAGGCGTTCGTGATCGGTGATGGCCAGGTGGGTCAGGCCGCGCAGGACGGCCGCTCGGGTCAGGTCGGTCGGCCGGCTCAGCGAATCGAACGAGGCCGAGGAATGGACATGCAGGTCGGCGAACGCTCTTCCACGACCATCATGCATCGCGCTCAGACGCGCTGGACCAGCGACTTCTTGAAGAAGTCGAAGTGCTCCAGCGCGAGCCCGGTCCCCAAGGCGACACAGTTGAGTGAGTTCTCGGCCACATGGCATGGCACACCGGTCACCTGGGTCAGCAACTTGTCGATATTGCGCAGGAGCGAGCCGCCCCCCGACATGACCATCCCCTTGTCGATGATGTCGGCCGACAACTCGGGCGGTGTCTCTTCCAGCACCGCCCGGACACTGCCCACGATCTGCTGGAGCGGTTGTTCCAGCGCCTCCATCACCTCCGAGCTGGTGAGCGGGATGGTCCGCGGCAGGCCGGCGATCAGATCGCGCCCGCGGACCTCCATGCGCAGCTCGCGCTCCATCGGCAGGGCCGTGCCGATCTGGATCTTGACCTCCTCGGCCGTGCGGTCGCCGATCATGAGGTTGTACTTCTTGCGAATGTAGCCGGCGATGGCCTCGTCGAACCGGTTGCCACCGACACGCAGCGAACGGGAGACCACGATGCCGCCCAGGGCGATGACGGCGATCTCACTGGTCCCGCCGCCGATATCGATGATGAGGTTGCCCGACGGTCCGCTGATGGGCACATTGGCGCCGATGGCCGCGGCCAGCGGCTCCTCGATGAGATAGGCCTCACGGGCACCCGCCTTCATGGCCGCATCACGCACCGCCCGCTTCTCCACGCTGGTCACCCCGGAGGGGACACTGATCATCACGTCCGGACGGGTGAACGAACGGCCGGCCTTCTTGATGAAGTAGCGCAGCATCGCCTCGGTGATGACGTAGTCGGCGATGACGCCGTCCTTCATCGGCCGGATGGCGGTGATGGTGCCAGGCGTGCGACCGATCATCTCGCGCGCCTCGTCACCCACCGCCACGATGTGGTCATCCTCGCTCACCGCCACCACCGACGGCTCCTGGATGACGATGCCCTTGCCCTTGACGTAGACCAGGATATTGGCGGTGCCCAGGTCGATGCCGATCTTCATCTAAGGTGACATTCATCCTTCCGAGACGTGCGTGATCCGGGCACCAAGATCCTGGAACTTGCGCTCGATATTCTCATACCCCCGTCTCACCTGGTGCGCACCGTGGATGAGGCTGTGTCCGTGGGCGGCCAGGGCGGCCAGGATGAGCGAAGCGCCTGCCCGGAGGTCGCTCATCTTCAACTCCGCCCCGTGCAGCGGCGTGGGGCCCTCGATGATGGCGTGATGGTCGTCTTCGATGCGCACCCGGGCACCCATCTCGCGCAGGTCGTTCAACCACTCCAGGCGGTCCTCGAAGATGGCTTCGTGGATGCGGCTCCGACCCGCCGCCCGGCTGAGCAGGACCGCCATCGGCGGTTGCAGGTCGGTGGCCAGGCCCGGATAGGGCGCCGTCTCGATATCGGTGGCCACGTATCCGCCGTTCATGCCGGCGCCCCGGACCCGTATGCCGTCGCCTTCACAGGCGACCTCCACACCGACCCTCGCCAGTACCTCCAGGAACGCACCCAGGTTGGCGGCAGGTGCATCGCGCAGGGTGATCTCACCGCCCGTCATGGCCGCCGCGACGATGAACGTGCCGGCCTCTATGCGGTCGGCGATGACGCGGTGATCAGCGCCGCGCAGGCGTCGCTTGCCTTCGACCTCGATGGTCTCGGCGGCGGTCCGCTCCACGTCCGCTCCCATCGCCTGCAGGAAGAGGATGAGATCGTCCACTTCGGGTTCACGGGCCGCCGGCCGGATGGTCGTGTGGCCGTCAGCGAGGGTCGCGGCAAGCATCGCATTCTCCGTGCCCATCACGGTCACACCGGGGAAGGCCACCTCGGCGCCTCTCAGGCGACCCGGCGACTCCGCGAAGTAGTAGCCATTGCGGTAATCGATACGCGCTCCGAGACGCTTCATGGCATTGACATGGAGGTCGACCGGCCGCCGGCCGATACGGTCGCCGCCCGGGTTGCTGATGATGACCCGCCCGAAACGAGCCAGGAGCGGACCGAGCAGGATGAAGCTGGCGCGCATCTTGGCCGCCGCCTCGAGCGGCACGAACAGCCAGTCGACGTCGCCAGCCGCGACTTCGTAGGTATTGGGCGCCGGGTGATCGACCACGACGCCCAGATCGCGCAACACGTCGACCATGACCTGCACGTCAGCGATCTCCGGCACGTTGGTGAAGCGGCAGCGTTCGCCGGTCAGGGTGGCAGCCGCGAGCAGCTTGAGTGAGGCGTTCTTGCTGCCACTCACCGACACGGCACCGCTCAGCGGGAGGCCGCCCTCCACGCGAAACGCCTCTCGCTGGATGGGTGGCTCCTGGTACTCCCAGTGGAAAGGACGGGCCTCGGCCATGACGACTATCTAGCCGCGCCCGCGCGGACCCTCCCGCCGTCGCCGCTCGCCGACTCGGATGCGGAGCAACGCCCGCTGGAGTGCGGCTCGCGCCCGGGCCAGATCGGCCGGCTCCTCGAAGCCCTCGGCAAGCGCCCGCTCAGCGTCGCGCCGAGCCTCTTCCGCCCCTGCCAGGTCGATCTCCGAGGCCAGATCCGCCGTCTCGGCCATCACCACTACTTTGTCAGGACGCACCTGCAGGAAGCCACCGGCGATGGCGAAGTACTCTTCCTGCCCGCCCTTGCGGATGCGCAGCTCACCGAAGCCCAGAGTAGAGAGCAGCGGCGCATGGTGCGGCAGCACGCCCAACTCTCCGTCCACGCCGGGGCAGACGACCGAGTCGACGTCGTCCTCATAGGCCAACCTCTCCGGCGTGACGATCTCCAACCTCAGCGGCACGCGTAGGACTCCAGTCGGAGATCGACGCTGCGTGGCCGGTCGACGATGCGTGGCCGGTCGACGATGCGTCCGGTGAACGGACGAACGGACCGGTGGAGGCCGGGACGATGTGTCTGGCCGGTCGATCCGCTCGCTGGGCGGACGGCCCGACCGGTGGAGACTGGGCCGCCTGTTGTTTGGGCCGCTGGGCGGACGGCGGGGCCGGTGAAGGCCCGATCGACGGTCATCGGATCGCTCGCCGGTCCGTTGGGCCGCTGGGCGGACGGCCGAAGCGCCGGAGGCGGGCATCCGACCTCGAGAGTGTGAAACGAGGGGACCCGTGGCGCCGATCGGCCATGTTTGGCGCCCAGGCCGTGTTCGGCGCCCAGGCCAGGTTTGGCGCGCACGCCGCGTTCGTCGGGAAGACCGATCACTCGCCGCTGATCCGCTGCGCGTTCTCGCGAACGTCGTCCATGGTGCCGGCCAGGAAGAAGGCCTGCTCCGGCAGGTCGTCGCCCTTGCCCTCCAGGATCTCCTTGAAGGAGGCGACGGTGTCCTTCAACGACACGTAGCGGCCCTCCCGTCCGGTGAAGACCTCGGCCACGAACATCGGCTGGCTCATGAAGCGCTGCAAGCGCCTGGCCCGGGCGACGGTCTGCTTCTGCTCCTCTGAGAGTTCGTCGATGCCCAGGATGGCGATGATGTCCTGGAGGTCGCGGTAGCTCTGGAGGATGCGCTGCGTCTCGCGCGCCACGTCGTAGTGCTCCTGCCCGACGACGGTCGGGGACAGGACGGTCGAGGTCGAGGTCAGCGGGTCGACTGCCGGGTAGATC
>JACCYW010000285.1 GCA_013696275.1 Chloroflexota bacterium
CCGAGATCGGCGAGGCGTACCGGATCTTCAGTAACCGTCTCGACGGCGTGCCGAAGGTCGCCATCGAGCCCTGACCTGGCGCTCATGACCTGCTGCTGGCCCTAACAGCCCGGCCGGGTCGAGGGCACGGTCCTCGCGGCCGGCCAGCGACCGCCATCCTCGATTAGGCGCGCGGATATGCGGCGGACCTCGCTATCGTCGGTTCGCCGGGCCATGGCTCGGTCGCGTCGCTGGTCCTCGGCTCGGTCTCGGCTGAGGTCGTCGACCAGGCGCCGTGCCCCGTGCTCGTCGCCAGGCGAGCAACCCTTGGGCGTGTGCTATTTGCGACGGACGGCTCCACGTCGCGGCGCGCGCGACCATCGAGTCTTCGCGGGCAGGATCGAGAAGCGCCAGCTCGGCTTTGCGGAGAAGGCGATCATGGCGGTAGTACGCGCTCCTGAAGGGACTTCCGCTCGTGGGACGACATCAAGGAGTGGGCGGCAGGTATCGCGCGAACCCTCCAGCCTGCGGCCAGCCTGATCCCATCAGCCGGAGCCGCCCCGCCGATGGTCGTCGGTCGACTCAATGCTCGGCGGCTTCAGCGTCCGCCTTGGTCTGGTGCACGGTGCCGGGCGCGTGCTCTGGTGGCGCGTAGACCGTTATCAACCGCAGTGGGCTGTCGCCGGTGTTGATGAAGTTATGGCGAATGCCCGCCCGAACGAACACCATGTCGTTGGGCGCGACCGGCGATGACTGGCCGTCGAGCTGGGCCTCTCCCCGACCGTCGATGAAGGCAAGTACCTGATTGGTATCGGGATGGACCTCCTCCCCGATATCGCCTCCGGGCGGGATGGTCATGACCACCACCTGTTCGTGATCGCCCGTCAGCACCTCGCGACGGAATGCATCGTTCTTCCATGCAGCCTGGAAGATGTCGATCCGGCTGGTCTGCTGCTGAGTCATCGACTTGCTCCTTCTGCTTCCGGTGCTCCGCCCGAGGCCTAGAGGCTAGCCTGTTGCCTCCCTGGGAGAGGTCCGCACCAACCTTCCCCGCCGCCAGGCGACGCCCACGAAGAGCCTGATCGGCAGCCACAGCAGGTTGGCTCGTGAGTTGTTGAAGAGGAAGCGAGCGAAGCGCGGCCCCTCGATCTCGACTGCGCCGCCCTCGGGATCCTTGCGGTCCTCGAAGAGCGCGACGACGAGCAAGATCGACGCGACCCAGAATGCCAGTGTCGCGATCAGGCGCAGCGCCCCGTCTGGGGCGAACCAGGGGTTCAGGAGGTAGGCGAGGAGGATGGTCGCGATGATGGCGAGCGGGAGCGCGAGTCCGCGGAGCCGTGACATGGAGACCCGCCCTTACGCCCTGAGTGGGCCCCGGCTCACCGCGCCCAGACGCATGCGAGACGCCCGATGCGGTGGGTCGAAGGCCGCATATCGCAAGGCGGTCACGATAGCACCCTATATCTGCGTTGATCGCCGTCCTGGAGATGCGGTCGCCCCAGATCGCCCAGCACTTGGGGATATCGGCGGTCGCAGTGCGTAGTCGGCTGCACCGACTCCTTGGTCGGCTTAGGAAGGAACTCAGTCGTGAGTGACCCGATCGACCGGTTCGAGGCCCGTTTTTGCTGCGGAGCTCCGGGCCGAAGTCGCCCGGCAGCAGCTGGATAGGGATGTCGACGAGGTCGTGGGTCGGGCAATGCGCCAGCACGACGACCGAAGCTCGGCATCCTCGACGATGGTGGCGAGGATGGCGGGACTCGCTCTGGCCGGTGTCCTCGCCGTTACCGTCGGCGCTCTCGTGATGCTCTCGCTGCCCTCACCGCCTCGAACCGGTGGGGAACCGGCACTCTTGTCGCCGGCGGCGACCTTGGACTCCGCCACGCCCGTACCGGCCGTCTCAGCACGGCCATCAGGATCTGCGCGCACCCCAGTGCCTCTCGCGCCTGTGGTGCCCGCGGAGCCACCCAGCGGCGAGTGCCGTGGTCACGATGTCGTGGTCGACGGAGTGCCTCCGACCGTCGAGGCAATGACGACACGCACCTTCTCCTCGGTCATCGTCGGCACGGTCATCGGTGTCGGGCCCGGCCAATGGAATACGCCTCACGGCGACCTTCCGGGCAGCGCGAGCGACATCACCCCGCTCAACGTCATGCGCCTGCTGCGGATAGAGGTCCACCAGGAGGTGACGGGGCCGCAGCGGACCGAAATGGTCCGTACCGTCTGGGTCTACGGGGGCACTATCGGGTGTCACGCCTTCTCGTACGGCGGTCATGAGATCGTGATCGAGCCGGGGCAGCGCCACGTCTTCTTCTTGGGCTTCGCGACGCCGGAAACCGGCCTTGTCGATGTCCAGCTGGTAGACCAGATGTGGTCGATCGACGAGCACGACGATGTCTCGACGCCCCTGGACGGCGATATCCCCTGTGGGCTCTCGTCGACCGCATCAACGCCGCCGCCCGCGACAGCGCCGACTAGGGGTCGCCAGTACACATGCGACGGCTAGCCGGGCCACATCACCGCGCCGCAGTCGGCTCTCCCGTCGACCCTGTGGCGCGTTGACTTCGCCGCCGTCGCCGGTCGCTAAGCCTTCTTCTTGTCCCCTGGCTTAGGACCGCCCTTCGGCTTCTTGCCTCCGCCCTTGCTGCCGGGTCCCTTGTC
>JACCYW010000415.1 GCA_013696275.1 Chloroflexota bacterium
CGCACTCACGCCCGACGATCTGGCGGCCGTACCGCAGGCGGTGCTCGAGCGCCTTCGTGGCGCGCGTCGCGCGTTGACGGTCTGCCACCGCGACCCTGAATCGGATGCTCTGGGCTCGGCGCTGGGCATCGCCCTCATCGTGGAGCGCCTGGGCGGTGCCGCGACGCCGGTCTGTGCCGACCCGGTGCCACCCCTATACCACTTTCTGCCCGGCATGGATCGCTTCCGGACCGCCCCCCAGCCCGATGGTGACTATGACCTGATCGTGGTCAGCGACTGTGGCGACCTCGAGCGCATCGGCGGGGTGCTGGAACAGAACGCTGCCCTGTTCTCAGCTGTGCCTATCGTGAACATCGACCATCACAAGTCCAACACCGGATTCGGGGCGGTCGACTGGATCGATGCCGATGCGGCGGCAACGTGCGAGATGGTGACCCTGCTGGCCGCCCGACTGGACGTGCCGCTCGACACCGGCGATGGGATGCTGGCCGCCGCCCTGATGTCGGGCGTAGTCATCGATACCGCCAACTTCCAGCATCCCAACACCACGCCCAGGACGCTGCGGGTCGCTAGTGAGCTGCGGGCTGCCGGTGCGCCGCTGTCAGATATCGCGCGGCGTCTCTACCGCACCAAGCCCAACGCCCAGCTCCAACTGTTCGGTCGTGTCCTCGGTCGGCTTGCGAGCGCCGTGGACGGCCGTCTCGTATGGTCGACCATCGAGCCGGACGACATGGCTGTCACTGGGTCTCCGCCCGCATATTCAGAGGGTCTCATCGACCTGCTGGCACAGTCGGAGACCGCCGACGTGGCCATCATCTTCAAGGATCTGGGGTCGACCACGCGGATCAGCGTGCGTACGCGCGATGGCGGTGTGGACGCGACGCTACTGACCGGCACTTTCGGGGGTGGTGGACACGCCCGCGCGGCAGGTGCGACCATCGAACGACCGGCCGCTGAGGCACGTCCGCTGGTCCTGGCGGAGGCGGAGCGGCTGGTCGGGCTGCTCCCGACCGGGACTTGAGCGGTAGCGACCCGACTCGTGGCGCTGGCCCTGTAGCGGGTAGCGAGCTAGCCGGGATCCTGGTCGTGGCCAAGCCAATAGGGCCAACCTCGCACGATCTGGTCGCTCTGGTGCGGCGCCTGACCGGAGTCAAGCGCGTCGGTCATGGCGGGACCCTGGACCCATTCGCGGCCGGCGTCCTGCCGGTCTTCATCGGGCGTGCCACGCGCATGGTGGAGTACCACCTGGCCGATGAAAAGGCCTACCGCGCGCTGGTCATCTTCGGGGCAAGCTCGAGCACGGACGACCTGGACGGGGAACTGACCACGACCGACGGGCCGACGCTGTCGCGCGGCGATGTGGAGGCTCAGCTGGCTGCGTTCCGCGGCCCTCTTGAGCAGGTGCCACCCGATCACTCAGCGGTGCGGATCGCCGGCCGCCGTGCCTATGATCTTGCCCGGCACGGTGAGAAGCCGGAGCTGCGGCCGCGACACGTGGAGATCCGGTCGCTCGAACTGACAGCCTGGGACGAGTCGGATCCACAGAGACCGACGGCCGTCCTGGAGGTGCGGTGCACGGCCGGCACCTACATGCGTGCCTTGGCGCGCGACCTCGGCGAGAAGCTGGGCACGGGCGGCTACCTGGGCGCTCTGACTCGCACCGCGAGCGGGCCGTTCCGCATCGAGGATGCTCATAGCCTGGAGATCGTCCGCGACCGGCTGGCCCATGACCGGGTGCGCGACCTACTCCTGCCGCCCGATGCCGGCCTGGAGGCGTATCCGCAGCTTTCGCTGTCGGCCGACGATCTGGGCACGCTGGCCAAGGGCCAGGCGGTGCGCCATCAGACTGCGCGTGACGCGGCACCGGCGCCCGGCGGACTGCTGCGCATCGTGGATGGCTCGGGACGGCTGGCTGCGATGGCCCGCTTCGAGGCTGGTCGGCTCCACCCCGAAAAGGTCTTCCTGATCCCCGGTAGCTGAACCTCCGGGTGACCACCGTCCGCGATATCGACGCTCTCCCGGCTGGCCTCCGTTTCGTCGCGACCGTGGGCGTCTTCGATGGCGTCCACCGCGGTCATGCGCGCGTCATCTCGGTCCTCGCGGCTCTGGCACGGCAGACTTCGGCCGCCGCGGTCGCCATCACGCTCGAGCCACATCCGGAGAAGGTGCTGCGCGGTGCCGGCCCGGCCGCCCTGTGCGATCCGGCGGAGCGGATCGAGCGGTTGAAGGTGCTGGGGGCGGGATCGGTGGTGGTGCAGCGGTTCGACCAGGCACTCGCGGCCCAGAGTGCGGAGACGTTCCTGACCAGGCTGGGCCTTGGCCGGCACCTGGCCGGCTTGGTGATGAGCCCCGAGTCAGCCTTCGGTCGCGATCGGGAAGGCACGCTCGGGCGTGTCCGCAGCATCGCCGCTGAGCGCGGATTCGAGCTTTCCGAGGTGCCCCCTCTGGAGATGGGCGACGAGCGTGTCTCCAGCACGCGCATCCGTCAGGCCGTCGAGGCTGGTCGCTTGTGGGACGCGGCACGCCTGCTGGATCGACGCTACGCCGTCGTGGGAACGGTGGTCCACGGCGACGGGCGGGGCCGTGGAATGGGCTACGCCACCGCCAACCTGGCGTTCGCTGAGCCGGTGGTGCTGCCGCCGAACGGCGTCTTCGCCGTGCGCGTGACGTGGGGCGGGCCGGGGCCGCTCACCCCGGCCCATCGGCGCGACGGTGTCGCATCACTGGGCGTGCGGCCCACTTTCGGCGGCGACGGAGAGCGCCTGCTGGAGGCTCACCTGTTCGACTTCGATGGCGACCTCTACGGCGAGCGGCTTCGCGTGGAGTTCGTCCGCCGCCAGCGTGGCGAGAAGCGGTTCACGTCGATCCCATCGCTGATCCGCCAGATGGGCCGCGACGCCGCGCGAGCACGAACGATCCTCGCCCGGGCTCGCTGAGCTCGGGACTACCTCGGTCGCGGTTCCGAAGTCGTTCACGCGGCCCGCGCGACGAGCGCGGCAGCCTGGCGTAGCAACCGTGTCGCTCCGAGCCTCTGGAAGGCATCGCTGGCCAGCCTGACTGGACGGCGGCCTTCTCCGCTGCGCCCGGTGCGCACCAGGGACTCAGCTGCGCGAAGACGCGCCAGCGATTCGTTCGGCACTGTCCCCATCCGGGCGTGGATCTCGACGGCGGTCATCCAGTCTCCGGCGACCACAGCACTTGCGGCTGTCAGCCACGGAGTCATCCGTGCGTGGCGGAACGGCTCCAGCACTCTTCACCACATCCCAGGGCAGTGGCCGTCGGGTGTGCCAATGCTGACCGGCGACGTCGTTTGCGCTCGAATGGTGGCGGACGTGCTGCCGAAAGCTCGGTGGTGGGAGTCGGGTGGCACAGCTCGACCTCATCAGAAGTCGTCGGGTCAGAGGAGGCGACCATGCCGCGGTTCTCGTTCCGTCACGTCGTGAACCGTCGGCTCTACGAAGAGGCACCGCTCGGTGCGCGTGTAGCGGACGCTGCCACGGCGTTCATCGGCAGCTGGCGCTTCCTGGTCATCCAGACCGTCCTCGTCGGCGTGTGGATCGTCGGGAACGTCGTGCTCCTTTTCCATTTCGACCCGTATCCGTTCATCCTGCTGAACCTGGCTTTCTCGACTCAAGCCGCCTACGCCGCGCCCCTTATCCTCCTCGCTGGTAACAGGCAGGTGCTTCGGGATCGAATGACGCTTGAGCATGCTGCTGCCCAAGCGGATGTGGAAGAGGAGCAGAACGAGCGCCTGTTGAAAGGCGACATCGAGATCCTCGCGCGCGTTGCGACCCTAGAGCAGCGCATCCTGGAGCTCGAGCAACGGATCCTGGCCGAGCTGCGCGGTCGCGGATGACGTCGGACCGCGACGTGAGGCGGTGGGCCCGTGCGCTTCCTGGTAGCTGGGCACCCTTGACGACGGTCCTGGGGCAACGTAGCCGCCTCCGGATCCGGCAGGGATCCCCAGGGCTGTGGCATCTCGTGCCAGATGGGCAACAGGGCGCCACGATCGCACCACGAGTCGCCAAAATGCGACCTGATGGCTACCGCTGGCGTGAGATACGAGCAGCAGCCGACGGAGATGGCTCCTAGATGCCCCTATGACACAGGATGCCCTCGCTCGACACGGGATGGCTCTCCCTGAGCGGGGCAGCCGGGTCTGACCACGCAGGCGGGTGCGACCACGACGGGCGGTGTGACCATCGCGGGCAAGCCTTTCGATAGCGCCGCCTGAGACGGTGCGACTGCGAGATTGCCCGTGAGTCGAACGCCTGTTAGACTTCCGGCGAACTAGCAGAAGAAGGATGGTTGGAGGACCAGGTGCCGCTCGCGCGGGAAGCGAAGGAAAGCATCATCACTGGATACGCCGTCAAGGACGGCGACACGGGTTCGCCGGAGGTCCAGATCGCGCTCCTCACCGAGCGGATCACGGGCCTTACGGAGCATCTGCGTGGCTTTCCCAAGGATCATCACTCGCGGCGCGGCCTCCTAAAGCTCGTCGGTCAGCGCCGCCGCCTCCTCGCGTACTTGATGCGCAGGGACAACGCACGCTATCGCGCCGTCATCGGCCGGTTGGGTCTGCGCCGCTAGCGCAGCCGTACATGGCGGGAAGACTCCCGCCGCGCGATACCGAATAGCGCCCGCCGATGCCCGAGTCGGGCAGCGGGATAACGAGCCCGGTCCAGCCTCCGTCCCCATGGAGGACAGATGGCAGTCACTACACTCACCACGGACGTCGGCGGCCGCACGCTGACGCTCGAGACCGGCCGGCTGGCGTTGCTTGCTGGCGGGTCGGTCACCATACGCTACGGCGACACGCTCATCCTGGGAACCGCGAATCGCTCGGATCCGCGTCCGGGCCTGGACTTCTTCCCGCTCACGGTCGACTTCGAGG
>JACCYW010000446.1 GCA_013696275.1 Chloroflexota bacterium
CGGGCCCACGATGAGCCGCAATACGTGCGGCACGACCAGGCCCACGAAACCGATCAGGCCGGCCAGGGCGACGGCCGCCGCCGTGACCAGCGATGCCAGAGCCAGCAGGATGGCCCGCTCCCGCCGCACGTCCAGACCCAGGTGCTGGGCGGTCTCCTCACCCAGCAGCAGCGCATCCAGCGAGCGGGCGCGCAGCATGATCAGCACACCACCGCCACAGATGATGGGCAGGGCGACCATCACCTGCTGCCACGAGCTCGTGGCGAAGCTTCCCAGCAGGTAGGCGAAGATCTGGCGCAGGTTGACGCCGGACAGATACATCGCCACGGCGAGGCCTGCCGCGAGCAGGGAACCGACCGCATAACCAGTCAGCAGCACCGAGGTGAGCGAAGAGCCGGCGCTGCTGCCCGATAGCAGGTATACGAGCCAGACGGCTGTCAGGGCGCCCAGGAAAGCCAGCACGTGTAACAACCCCAGACCAAGTAGCGCCACCTGGACCGGGATGAGGAGAGCGATGGCGGCGCCGAGTGCCGCGCCACTGGCGGTACCCAGCACGTACGGATCGGCCAGTGGATTACGCAACAGACCTTGCAGCACGACGCCGGCCATCGTCAGGCCGGTGCCGACAGCCATCGCCGACAGGACGCGCGGGACGCGCAACTCGAACACGATCGTCTCCGCCGACTGGGGCCAGGTCACCTCCGCCGGCCAGCCCACCAGCCTGTGGCCCAGGATGGCCAGCGTGTCCGCCAGCGGTACGCCCACGTTCCCCAACGCGACGCCCGATGCTGCGGCTACCACGAGGAGCACCAGGCCGGCCAGCAGCAGCCACACGGGTCGGCGCCGGAAGACATCCGCCCGTCGGGCGTGGACCGGCAGTACGGCCAGCGGCCGGGAGGTCAGCTCGGTATCCACCCTTCGGCTATTCCTCGCACAGCGTCACCGGCGGGGGCGGGTCGGCGAGCCGCAGGTCCGGATGGATGGCGACCGCCAGCGTGGCCAGACCCTCTGCTACGCGGGGACCGGGGCGGGTCACTACCGTGTCGTCGATAGGCCGCACAGCGCCCTCCTCCACCGCTGTCATCTGTCGCCAGGCCGGTCGTGCGGACACCTGGTCGGGGCACACCCCGAAAGGTGCGTCGCCCACGATGATGACCTCCGGGTCCTCCTCCACGAGGCGCTCGATGGGGATGGAGAAGACCGCCGGATCATCGGTGGTGACCGCTTCACCGCCGGCCAGTCCGATCATGTCGGCGACGAACGAGCCGGGCGCTGGACCGTATATCTCAGGCTCCGAACCGAGCTGGTAGAAGACCCTCGGGCGCTCGTCCACACTCGCCGCGGCGCGGGTCACATCGTCGATGCGTAGCTGCAGCTCGGAGGTCAGCTGGGTAGCACTCTCGTTCTCCCCCAGGACGGAGCCGATGAGCTCGATGTCTCCGAGCACCTCGTCGAGAGTCTCTGCGTAGACCACCACGACTGGCAGCCCGAGACCCCGCAAACGGACGATGTCGGCAGCCGGCGTGAAGGCGTTGCCGGCCGCCAGGATGACGTCGGGCTCAGCGTCGACGATGGCCTCGATGAGCACACTCGTCTGGACGACCACGTCGGTCGCGGCGGCGGCTTCGGGCGGGTAGTCGTCGAAATCGGTGCCCCCCACGAGCCTCTCTCCGGCGCCCAGCGCGAACACGATCTCCGTGTTGGCCGGTGAAAGGCTGACGACGCGCTGTGGCTCCTCGGCCAGCTCTGTCTGTGTGCCTTCATCGTCGGCGATGGTGAGTGGAAAGGCGGCCTCTGACGAGGCGCTCGGCGCTGATATCGACGCCTGGGACGGCTGGCTGGATCCTGGCGTCTGGTCGGAGGCGGGAGCAGCGCAAGCCGCAGCCGCGAGGACCAGTCCAAATACCAGCAGGGCATGCATCGACCCCTTCGGCCGGCTGCCGGAAGGGGTCTGGAAAGTCGACGGTCGCATGGGTGCCTTCCCTTTCTCTCGAAGGTGGGAGCACGACCATGGGCCCGGCGACCGGACTTCCAGCTCATTTGGCTGGTCACCGTAGCGGGACTGTGCCGGACTCTCACCGGCTTCGCGGGTCCCCTGGTCCTGTCTTTGGTTGGGCGCCGAGTCTACATGGCTTCAGCCATCGCCGATGGCTACGCGCACGTCTTCGACCACTTCAGCGAAGGGTTCACCCGCGAGATCGTTGGGAAAGTCGGCCGGATCATCAAGGCCCATGCCATACGCCTGCCCCCCAATGTCACGCAGAACCCCACCCGGCCCAGCTGGGATGTATACGTACCTCCAACGTTCTTGTTCGTCGGGCAGATGCCCTTTCTCATTGGAGAGTTCGCCCCCATTCATGAGGAAGAACAGGGTTTGATGATCAGGAATCGATTCCGCTAGGTCCGATACTTCGGTCGTCGCGGGGTAGTCCATCCGAAGCTCGATAGTCCCTGGCTCCGTTGTCTCCGGGACGCCGCTCAGGATGTCGTCCAAGGCTACGGTGGCATACATGAACCTCAATCCACCGACGGAGTAGCTTTCTCCCTCTCGGACATTCGTTGCTCGACCGACGACGATCAGATGGGAGTCCGCCACTATTGCATCCAACGACTCGTAGGTGAGCATGCTCTCGCCGCCGACCAGCTGGTCCCAAAAGCTGTCTGACGCCTCCACCTCCGCCGCAACTGAGGATGGAGAGGCGGCGGCCACGGCCGACAACGCGGACGAAGTTCTGGCCGAAGCCGTAGGTCTCGGACTTCGTGTGGAGCTGACCTCGCTCGGTGCGATGGCCGGTAGTGAGCCCGACGGCGACCCATCGGTGCCTGGTGCTTCGACGCCTGCACGGCAGGCGCCGAAGACTATGGCAGTCACGATGACCGCGATCAGGTGACGCATCTTCCTAGCCCGGCGGGTGAGGATAGTTGTCCTCCAGATGACCCTCATCAACGTTTGACGGGTCGGTCGTATCGCTATTGTAGAGGCCGTCGTTATTCATGCAAGTCAAGAAGTATGTGTTGGGATGATTCGACGCGTTTGCATGTCTCAATCCAAGCACGTGTCCAATCTCATGACAGACGATGTACTTTCGGCGGGCTGATATATCGAAGTTATCACGGTGGTAGTCGTTGAAAATCACTTGATGCTGCTCACAGTAGCTATGGAGAGGGATGTCGTGCTCGTATATGGTGCCGGCTACGCACGTTTCGTAGGCCCACCAATCAGTCGGACCGTAGTCATCATTCAGAACAACAACATCTGCGTAGCTGCTCTGAGTCACGACTTGGGCAACGATGCCATCGACTGGGTTGAAGTCATCGTTGAGTGTGGCTTCGACAGCATCGCGTATGGGGTTCTAGACGCTGCCGAGAATCAAGACGAGAATCTGGCCGTCGTCATCTGTGCATTTCGAGTCCCGACTTGCGGCCAGGCAACCGGTCCCCTTCGCGCCCCAGTTGTTCGCTATCACACCGCTCGGACTCAAGGTGAGGAGCAGGGACGAGGCCACCAGCGTCGCCACCAGACACACGCGGAGCCTCGCCGTATGCCACTGGCGACGATAACCCTCGTTCACCCGGCTACCGTCCACCCTGCGACCCTCCTAGCACGGCCGCCGCGACCAACTGTCAAATGGACCTTGACAGCAGCAATGTCATTGTGGCGACCGAGGGAATGAGCGGTCGCTCTACACAGAATCCGGGCGAGTCCCTCCACTTCCGTCGATAAGTCGCTGTAGAGCGGCTGTCGGCACACTGCGCTCGTTCCGCCTCCCTTCCGCCGGGATCTACCCGCCGGAGGAGGTCAGGCCATGAGCGAGGTAGCGCGTGGCTGGCGATATATCGGGCTCGCTGCGGTCATGTCGGCGGCGGCCATGACGACCGGGGCACAGGTGGCTGCGGAGAGCTCTGGGGGTGGGCGTGCACCGGCGCCGCCGGGGAGTCGGGTGGACGGCTTCGCGACCTGTTCGTCCACGAGCCGAGAGGGACCGATCGGTGAGCCCCAGATGGAGCCGGCGGTGGACGCGAGCGGCTGGCTGTCGGGCTATCGATTGACCGCGACCGGGTTGACCGAAGCGGTCGAGCTCGGGCGCCACGCGACATTGCACGGGCCCTTCGGCAGGCTTTGGATCTATAGCGACGCTGTGGACGGGTCGACCCGATCGCGGGTCCTGGACGCGGGGCGGGGCTGCGTCCAAGCGGTGGTGGACACCAAGGGACTCATCTTCGCCATCACGATGGATGAGACGCGCACATCCATCTTCCACGACCTGGTCGATCCCACGACCAGGCAGGATCTGGGTGTCTGGCGGCACGGTCTCGCGTCGCCATTCGCTATGGAGCGAGTCATGCCCGGGATGCCCGTCGGGTCCAGCTATCAGGGCTGGAGCCACTCGTTGTCATGGACCGTCGGTGGTTCGCTCCTGTCGGAGACTTGTGGCCAGCAAGCGTGCACGTCACGGGTAGCGGGCGATGTGCCTGGCGACATCTCGATCGGCGGTTCGGTGCTTCTGCCGGCGCCGGAGCCGCGCGAGGTGGAGTCCAAGCCTGTGCCCGAGTCTGAGCGTGACGTCTGGCCGGATGACAAGATCCTTCGATTCCGCTGGGCTGACACCATCCCGCCGTCGTGGATGCGCGGCGGCATCCTGGCGGCAGCGGCGGACGTGGCGGAATCACGTGAGTCGAACGCTCCCAGCTTCACCTACGATGCTCAAGGTCCGGACACCGTCCGTATCACGAGCCGACTGACCGGCTCGTGCTCCCAAGCCCTGGCGTGCGCGACCCGTGATATCCCGCACTACTGGGTCGTCCGCTTCCGGCCCCACGGTTACGAGTTCCCATGGGGCACGCTCCGCTGGTGCGAAGCGTACGGAACGCCTCCCACCGGCTGCTTCGAGCTGGAGCGGACGGCCATCCATGAGTTCGGGCACGTCATCGGCCTGGGTCATCCCGCGGACGCCATGCGCCTGGGGCCCCTGGAGACCGTCATGCATGACACCATCCCGGCCCGACCCGCTACCGGCTGGTCCCTTCACGAGTTCGGGCCGTGCGACGTGGCGCGTCTGCAGCGTCGCTACGCCCTGCCGCACAGTGGCGCCCGGCTGGCTGTCTGCGACCGCGTGGAAACCGCGCTGGCCGTTCGTGTGAGCGATACCGCCATCGGGTTCCAGGACCCGGTCACCGTTACCGCCACCCTGTCGGTCAAGGATCGCGATGCCTATGACCGGCTCGCGAAGGACCCGCTGAGTGGACGTGACGTCGTCATCCAGCGCCGTTCGATAGGCGCCACCGGATGGACCTCATATCGGGCCAGCCCAGGATCGTCGCCGGGCTCTTACCAGGTGACTTTCCGTCCGAGCTTGCCGACCGAGTTCCGCGCCGTGCTCTCCCGGGCGAGCGACGACGGCGTGACCGATGCCACGTCGGGCGTAGTGGCCGTCTTCGTCGGCACTTGCTCCGTGGTGGGTTGCCCGGTGGACGAGCCACGATCGACAGCATGGAGGCACTGATGCGTACTGACCGATCCGCCATCCTGATCGCAGCGATCACATCCATCGCCGTGTCCCTGGCGGCTTGCTCCGTCGCGGCCCCGCTGAGGTCTCCTACCTCGGTCGTTCCACCGTCGGTCACAGCCTCATCCCCTGCGCCGGCGTCCACGGCGACCGAGCCGATACCCTCGATCACCCCGCTTCCCACTCCCCCGCCCGCGGCCAGCACGACGCCGCGCCCCCGGCCGACCGACCCGTCGGTGGCACCGTCCACTGCCTCTCAGCGACCTCCGACGGTGATACCCGTAGCCGAACTGCATGGACCATTCGAGCCGATCGCCGGTCTGGCCGCAAGCTACTGTCTCAAGGGCGATTGCCAGGAAACGCCTCCGTCGCCTGATGGGTTGCCCCGTGCGTCGGCCGGGCTGGGCGGCTCAGGACTCTCCATCGAGTTCCCGCTCGGTACGGTGATAAGCGCTTGGGAGGTGACGGCAACCCGCGGAGCTGCGGAGGGGTCAGCGCCGGAGGCGCTACTCGGGTCAGGACGGTCGGAACCGTATGCCACCCTCTACGTCGCCGCGCCGGACAAGGGCGATTGGCTGCTGCGTGCCACGATCCACTCTGGCTCGGAGGACTTCGTGGACTACCACTGGTCGCTGCGTGTCCGCGAGCCGTCACGCCCGCCGCCCATGTCCGATGTCGGGCCGCCCGACGGTCTCCTGCGCGCTGGTCGCCAGATGGTCACGGGGCTAGAGGGCAGCTTCTGCTACCAGGAGACCTGTGGCGACATCGGGCAGTTGCCGACCGCCCGCATCTCCCCCCTCCTGCGCGTCCCCGGGTCCGCGTCCGAGATGACGTTCCACCTTCGCGGAGGAACGGGGTTCACCACGTGGTCGGTCGCCTACTGGGACGCTCGGGACGACCAAGGGATGGAGACGATGGACCTTGCAGCCGGCGGTCGAGAAGGCGCGACATTGACGGCGACCGACTTCCAGCCACCGCCGCCGGGCGACTGGCAGGTGAAGATCAGCGTGGCCTTTCGGGATGGAGGTGACGCGACCTACTTCAGCCACCTGATCGTCGACTGAGAGGATCACCCGCCGACCCTACTCAGCAGACATCGAGGCATCACGAAAGTAGGGTCTATGCTCGAACGATGGTGAGGCGTATCGCACTCCTGGCGCTCCCTCTAGCGTCCCTGGCGCTGGGCGCATGCCAGGTTATCGGTGCGCCCTTTTCGCTCGGCCCGTCCAGGCTGGCTGCCGAAGCCTGTGCCGGCCCGGCCCGCGAGTACTCGGGCAGCGTCAGCGGCTCCTTCGACACCACGGTCGGCGCCATCCGTGCCGTCGGATCACGGTCGGCTGTTCCTGCCCCCTGGCCGGATCTGCCGCCCGGTCACGCGGCAGTGTTGTGCTACATCGATGGTCGGATGGGCAAGGCTCCGCCGGCCGGTCAGGACGGCGAAGGCCGCGAATCGTTCGACCGGGCCATCGTCGGCGTCGTCGATGGCGATTTGCAGATGATCGTGGCCGGCTACCGGGACCAGCTTCCCGTCCCTACCCCGTGACTACCGCCGCGCGGCTTCCGTTTGCCTATGGACATCCAGCCGCTGGACTGATCTGCGCCGCTAGACGGGCGCCGACTCCGCTACCGCGGGGTAGAACGAGGTCTGGGCTGCCTCCGGGAGCATCGGGCCGAAGAGCTTCTGGAGGGCCAGTATGTGGACACAGCTCCTCCAGCTATCGAAGGAGTGGCAGTTGCAGACCCACGTCTCGGCTTCGAGAGACACGCGATGCGTGTCGTTGTCACCTTTGAAGGTGAGCGAGAGCCGGTCCACGCTGATCCGGTCTGTCTCGCGCGCGTAACGATTCGCCTTCTCGACCTTGCCGATGACGCTGGAATGCATCGAGTCGGACCTCCCTGCCAAGCCCGCCGACAGCCGCCGGCGCGGCCCTTCCGTGGCGCCGAGCGACGACTTGGAGCGTCGTCGCGACCGACGCCGATGCGCTGCGCCTAGCCTACAGCAGCGGCCTTCGTCCGTCCGATGGATCATTGCCATGACCGATCAGCGTCGGAACGGCAGCTCGACCTCGGCTCGGCAGGGGAACGGGCTGGGCTATGGCCGCTCCTTCGTCGGTTGGAACATCCGGCGACCCGAGGTTCGTGGTGATCCGAGGGCAGGCTATTCGTCGTCGCCTTCGTCGGTCGCCGACATGCCCTTCTTGACATAGGCGATGGCGTCCACGGGCGACGGGTCCTGACCGTACAGGAAGCTCAGATAGGTGCTCACCAGATCGCCCAGCACGACCGCGGATAGCGTTTGTGCCAGCCGGGTCTCGCCCGCGACGGGCACCACCTGGTGGCCGATCTGCGCTGCGCCAAGAAGCTCCGCCGAGAGCGATGCTCGCAGCCGGTCGCGAGGGTGCTCGAGTGGGCTGGCCAGGAAGATGACGTACAGATGGTCCCGAATGGACTCTGGCTGGCCGTAGCCGACGACGGTGTTGTGGGTCGCCTCCGGTAGCTCCTCAGCAACCGCCATCGTCTTGCTATTCTCGTTGAGCTGGGTCTTCCAGCGGCGTGCCACCACGGCCAGTGGTCCACTAGCCTCGATGATGGGTAGCCGGTCGACCAGCGTCCAGGCCAGTTGCTTCGCTGTGTTCTGCTGGCTCGGCACCTCCGGCCCGAATCGGTCGATGGTGGATGCGGCGACCGAAGCAGCTTCCTCGATGGTCCCCTCATCGAGCTCCAGAAGACCGGCTCGCTCCAGAAGACCGCACAGAAGCCCGAACGAATAACCGACCGCCACCCGTGGCTGACCGCCGCCAGGAAAGGCCAGCAACGGCAAGCCTGCCCGCGCCGCCACTTCTCGGAGTGGCCCTCCGGTGCTAACGACCACGACCGGGCAGCGGCGCTCCAACGCGGTGCCGAGAGAGCTGATCGTCTCCTCGGTCGCGCCGCTAAAGGAACTCGCGACGACTAAGACATCGGGCCTCACCCAGGCGGGTAGTTCGTAGCCGCGTATGACGTGGAGCGGTACCCGCAGCCGATCGGCGAAGGCGCTGGCAGCCAGGTCGCCACCGATGGCTGACCCGCCCATGCCAAGGACCGCCACAGCGCGGCGGCCTCGATGACTCTCCGGCAGTTCCAACTCCCGGGTCCGCCGCCAGGCGTCGCGCAACTGATGCGGCACGGTCGCGATGGCGGCGAGCATGCCGCTCTGGTCGAAGCGCGCCATGGCGGCACGATCGTCGAGGATGTCGCCCGTCCTGAGGGTCATGGCGGACGCGCCCTCACGCGCCGCCGCGGACGAGCTGTTCACCCTCGCCGAGCATGGCGTCCCGCTGCTCCGGGCTGCTTGCCTCGACGTAGACGCGGACCAGGGGCTCCGTGCCGCTGAAGCGGACCAGGAGCCAGGAGCCGTCGGTCGTCCACCACTTGAAGCCGTCATTCGTTTCGAGGACCAGCGATCGAGTCACATCCAGGCCGGCGATGCTCTCGGGAGCCCGCTCGCTCAGCTGCCGGAAGAGCCGCTCCTTCCGATCGGGGTACTCGTCGCGCGCGACGTGTACGTCGGTACGCAAGTAGAACGACTGTCCGGCGATGGAGTGGAGATGTTCCACGATCGCCGAGACCGGCCATCTTCCCTGCTCACGTTCACGGACGAAGAGGTCCAGGAGCAGCAGGTCGGCGTAGATGCCGTCGCGCTCGGGAAGGTGCATGCCGAAGCCATAGCCGCCCGACTCCTCACCGCCCATCATCGCGCCGGTCTCGATCATCTTGGGGCCAACATATTTGAAGCCCACCGGTGTCTCGTGCACAGCCACGCCGTATCGCTCACCGAGACGGCCGACCATCGAGGTCTCGTTGACCGTCGATACCACCGGCTGACGCAGTCCGCGATGCTCCAGCAGGTAGTACATCAGCAGGCCCATGACCTGGAGCTGGTGGATGAAGGTGCCCTTCTCGTCAGCAGCGCCCGCTCGGTCCGCGTCGCCATCCAGGAGCAGCCCGAGGTCATGGCCCCCGCCCGCGAGGACGCCCAACGCCTCATCGATATTGGGCCGGATGGGCTCGGGATTGACGCCGCCGAACCACGGATTCCGCTCGCTGTGGATCTCTTTGACGCGGATCGTCCCACCGTCGAGCAGACGCCCGATCCAGCCCGCTCCGGATCCCCACATCGGCTCCACCAGGACCCGCAGGTCGGCTGCGCGAAGCCGGTCCAGGTCCAGCGTCCGTCGCAGGTAGGTCTGGTAGCCGTCGAACGGATCGAAGCGCTCGACCATCCCGGCCTCGTCGGCATCGGCGAACGGTCGGCTGGGCGGCGTCGTCCCGGCACGGTCGCGGATGGTCTGCTCGAGTTCGGCCAGGATGGCCGGTCCGGCGGCGGCACCAGTGGCCGACTTGACCTTGAACCCGTTGTCCGTCCAGGGGTTGTGAGAGGCGGTGATCATCACGCCACACGCGGCGCCCCTGGCCACCACCTCGTACGAGGTCATCTGGGTCGGGATGGCGCCGAGCGCGAGGGCGACCGGGATGTCGAAGGCGAGCAATACCTCCGCTGCTGCCCGGGCGAAGTGTTCGCTCGCGAAGCGCCGGTCGTAGCCGATGACGACGCCCTTGTCGGCACTGGCCTGTCCGGTCACGTAATGGGCCACGCCCTCCGCGCATCGACGGACGTTCTCGAATGTGTACTCATCGCCGATGCGTGCTCGCCAACCGTCCGTGCCGAAGACGATCGGTGGCACGACGGGTGCCGAAGTCGGGCTGCTGGTCAAGGTCTCTCCGGTTCGGGGACCTGATGTTACCGCGCGGGGCGCCGCTTCCGGCGACGGACGCGGGTCGGTATCCTCGACCATGCGTGTCACCGACTGCACCCGTTCACGAGCCGCCGACGCTTACGGCGCGACCGATCTTCATCGTCGGTTGTCCGCGCTCCGGCACCACACTGCTGCGCCTGATGCTGGACTCCCATCCCAGGCTGAGCTGCGGCGAAGAGACGCACTTCCTGCGGGAGTTATCCACGACCGTCGGCCGCCACTGGCCGCTGATAGCCACCTACGGCATCTCACGCGAGGACTGGCTGGCGCGCATCCGTGACCTGTACGAAGGCTTCCAGGCCGACTACCTGACTCGCCGCGGCCGCCAGCGCTGGGCAGAGAAGGACCCGACCTACACGCTCATCCTGCCCTTCATCGACGAGCTCTTCCCGCACGCCCAGTACATCCATCTGATCCGTGACGCATACGACGTAGTGGCGTCCTTCCGGGACCGCTGGGGCTACCTGTCTGCCGCCCGGGTGGCGCGCACCGAATGGGCTCGCTATGTGCGCACCGGACGTTCCTTCGGGGCCACGCTGCCAGCCGAACGCTATCGGGAGGTCCGCTACGAGCGACTCGTCATCGAGCCTGAGCCGACCCTGCGCGACCTGGTCTCGTTCCTTGGCGAGACATGGGACAGCGCGATGCTGCGATTCGACGAGGCGCCCCATGACGCGACCGAGAGGTACGAGCGTTTCACCGCCTCACGCCGACGAGCCAGCGGCGACGAGCGGGCCGTCTACAGGTCTCGGGTAGGCGCCGGGCGACAGGCACTGGATCCCGCCTTGCGGCTGCTTGTGCACCGCCGGGCCGGTGGCCTATTGCGGGAGCTCGGCTACGACGCTTGAGGAAGCATAGGTGAGGGTCGGCTACCTGCATATCGGCAAGCACGGCGGCGGCGTACGGCGCTACGGCCGCATCATCGCTGCCGGGGCGCGCGACTCGCCCGACCTGGAGGTCTCCGAGGCGGACGCCGGAGAGCGCGATTCCTCGGCCACGGCGATGGTCGCTGCCGGTCGCGCTCTCGCGGCGTGCGACGTGGTGCATGCCCAGTGGAAGCCGGTCGACTGGGGCGGCGGTCTGGTCGCCTGGCGACGCCTGCGCGCCTTTACCACAGCCTGTAGACGGCCTCTGGTCATCACGCTGCACGACATCTTCGAGCGGCACGGTCCGCGCGAGCGTCTGCTGGAAGCAGATGCCCTGGCGCTGCGATGGCTTGGTCGGAGGGCCACTCGACTGGTAGTCCACTCGGAGGAGGAGCGGAAACGTCTGGCCGGCCTTGTGCCGGCGAGACACGTGCGGGTCGTCCCGCACTTCGTGGAAGAGCGGGTGATGGCCGATGGGGCGACGTCGCGCGCGGCGCTTGGCCTGTCAGACAAGCGGGTGGTCACGCTGCTCGGCTTCATGGTCCGCCGCAAGGGCTACTCGCTGACCGTGGATGCCCTGCCACTACTGCCGGATGACGTGGTCGCCCTGTTCGCCGGCGGGCCGATGCCCGGACGTGAGGCGCGAGCGGACGAGCTGCGCGCACGGGCGGCGGAGCTCGGCGTCGCCCATCGTCTGACCATCACCGGCTATCTGGACGCGGAGCACCTGGACTGCGCCCTGGCGGCGACGCACGTGGCCATCTGTCCCTTTCGCGACCTATCGGCTTCTGGCTCCCTGTCGACCTGGATCAGTACCGGTCGGCCCATCGTCACTTCCGACCTGCCCCAGTTCCGCGAATACGATGCGCTGGTGCCAGGCGCTCTGCGCATCTTCCGACC
>JACCYW010000459.1 GCA_013696275.1 Chloroflexota bacterium
GCGCCGGCGCCTGCGCCGACGCGCCATCAGGCACCATCAGCCACGAGGGGATCGACTTGCCGTCGCCGGCCCTGGCCTCGATGCGCTCCAGCGTGGCCGGCAGCGACAGCTCATCGAGCTCAGTGAAGGATGGGATGCCATGGGCCACCTGCTGTGCGGCGCCGGGCCGAAGCCGGACCAGTTGGGGTGGCCGCAGATAGCTGGAGCGCAATGCGAAGACGGCCTTGCCATCGGGCGCCGGCGCGAGGTCGCTCAGCGCATCGTCAGCGGAGAGCGGCGTGACCGAGCCGTCGCCTACAGCCACGCTCAGGGCGGCCACCGCGCCCTGCCTATCGGCCAGGAAAAGCACGCTGCTGGAGTCGGCCGACCAAGTCGGGTCGAGCGGCCAGAGGTCGAGCGTGGACGTGAGGTCGTGGCCTTCGCCGGTGATCAGATCGATGAGCCAGAGCGTGCGATCCCCGACCCCATCGAGCTCATCCGATGCTGCTCGTACGCAGACCACCGAGCGACCATCCGGGGAGCAAGCCGGCGCGGCGTACCAGTAGCGACCCTCGGGCGTCAGGAAGCGCCGCTCACCGGTCTGCCGCTCGATGGCCACGAGTCGTTCGCGCGGGTCGGTCAGGTCGCTGAAGTCGACCCATGACGTCACGATGGTGCTGCCGTCGGGCGTCATGTCGTAGCCGGTCTCGATCAGTCCGCGACCAGCATCGGGCGTGAGATCGACCGGCTCGCCCAGCCGATCCTCGTTCTCGGGCAGGGTGGCCGCAAAGAGGTGGCGCTCCCGTGGGCCCAGGTAGTGGTCCCAGCGACGGATGGGATAGTCCTCCAGCAGGAGCGCATCGATGCCGGCCTTCTTGCGCGCCTTGTGGCGTTCGCGGTCGGCCGCCAGTCCGCTGGTGCCAGGGAACACGGCCGCGCTGAAGACGATGACATCGGCCTCACGCGCTGCCCGCACATCCTCGACCCCGCCCGGTGGCGCAGCCAGCACGCGAGCCTCACCGCCAGCGGCCGGCAGCAGCCACAGTCGGCCCATCTCCTCGGCCGTGTCCTCCTCCCCGTCGGCCTGCCCCGGGTCATCGGGGTCGGATCGAGCGGAGGTGAAGAGGAGGGAGCCGTCCCGCCCGAAGGCGCCCAAGGTCTCGCCGGGTCCCGACCGGGTCAGCCGGGTGGGCCGCTCGTCACCACTCGGATCGAGCTGCCAGATGGAGCTGTGCATCTTCTTGCCGTCGCGGGCCGGACGGGTGACCGACACCACCAGTCGCCGCCCGTCGGGCGAGAGTCGCAACGCGGAGAGGCGGGGGATGGCCAGCAAGGCGTCGAAGTCGAAGGTCGTCTGGGTCATGCCGCGATGATGGCACCTTCGCCATCCAGGCAGGGAAGCGGCATCGGGGTAGGAAGGTCGGCGCGTTCGGTCGCTTGAACGGGCTAGACTCCGACCTCTGGTCCAGAGCCCAGGAGACGCGCCCGCATGACCGACACGATCGCCCCGCCCGCCGAACGCACGCATCGAGCCGCCAAGCGCTACATCTACGCGTGGGGTGGCGGGCGTGCTGAAGGCGACGCCATGATGCGCGACCTGCTCGGTGGGAAGGGAGCTGGCCTGGCCGAGATGACGAGTGCCGGCCTGCCCGTGCCGCCCGGGTTCACGATCACCACCCAAGCCTGCAATGACTACTTCGCGGCCGGTGAGCGACTCCCGGACGGCCTCTGGGACGACGTGCGCGAGGCGATGGCGGAAGTGGAGTCGGCGACCGGCAAAGGCCTCGGGGATGCCGGCAACCCGCTGCTGGTCAGCGTCCGGTCGGGCGCCCGCTTCTCCATGCCGGGGATGATGGACACGGTCCTCAACCTGGGTCTGAACGAGCGGACCCTCCAGGGACTCATCGCCCTGACCGGCAACGAGCGTTTCGGCTGGGACGCCTACCGCCGCTTCATCCAGATGTTCGGACGCATCGTCATGGAGGTCTCGGCTGACCGCTTCGACCATGCCCTGGCCGAGGCCAAGTCGGCGCGCGGGGCGACCCATGACACCGACCTGGACGCGGCCGCCCTGCGCGAAG
>JACCYW010000465.1 GCA_013696275.1 Chloroflexota bacterium
ATGCTCACCTTGGCCGCGGGGATCTTGCTCCTGGTCCCCGACTACGCGAGCTGGATCCGTCTTGACGAAGTCGTCCCCCTCGACCAGCAGCGGCTCCCGCAACGCTCGCCCCGGCGACCCGGGAGCGCGCGAGGCGCGACTGGTGGCCAACAGCGGCATGCGGTCATCAGTCATTCACCCCCGGAGTGGAAGGTGACCTGGGTCGGGCTGTCTACCCTCACTCATTCATCCGGTGCGTCGGTGAGGGCAAGTTGGCGGCTTCTTGGGGTCGAAGGACGGCGCTGCCTCACCCAAGACTCCAGGGATGCATAGGTGATGGGAGGTCTTACCAGGTCCCACCACGCAGCGCCTATTCCGGCTCCTCGCGAATCTGATAGGTATTCGGGTCGGCGAAGCCGGATGGACCCCTTCGATGAGCCCTTGGGTGGTGGCAAACCTGATGTAGTAGACGGATGAGCGCCTCGCGTTGACTCGGCTCCAGGTCGCGCGTCAGTTCCTGCTCGTGCTCGCTCGACACCGCCATGATCTCATCGACGACCCCTGGCGCCGGCGCGTGACGTGAAGGGCGTGCGTGTGCGCCAGTCCTGCTCCTTGATCCGGCGCTCGATCCAGCCCTCCGCCTCGATGCGACCACGAGCCCGACTATCCGGCTCGCCGGCAGGCCGGACTGGGTGCGCCTCGACGGGTGAGGGGCCTTCGCACGACGACGATCTGGTGTGGCGTTCTCGCGCTCCATCGCCGATGGGAGCGGGTGAGTACCCCATACCCGAGACCCTCTGCTTGGTGGTCATCCACAGGCCGCAAGGACCGCCCGCGGCACACGCCAGCCCCACTGTCCACGGGCCGCCGGTGACCCAGCCGCCGCCCTGGCATCACTAGCCAGCACGCCCCTCTGCCGCCTCCGCCGTGGCCGGTGTGATGGGGTCGGATGCCGCGTTCTCCCGGCGCGCGAGCAAGGCGAAGGGCACCGCGATGGCCTGGATGGCAGCGGAGGCAAGGTACGACGCCGGGTATCCGAACAGGTCCGCCGTGCGACCGAGCGCAGGCTGGATGACCACTCCACCGACCGATCCCATCAGCGAGTCGAACGACAGCACGGTCGCCCGCTGCCGTGAGGGGATGATGCCGTTGATGAAGGCCTGACGGATGGGCGCCTCGATGGCGAAGACCATGGCCCATGTCGAGACCAGCACGATCGCCAGCACGAAGCTGGGGATCGCGCCGACCACGGCCAGGAGTACCACGTTGAGTACGCTGCCCACGATGAGCGCTTGGGTCCGACGGGTGAACAAGCGCCGCACCCAGGGTACGATCAGCCCGCCCACGATCTGCGCCCCTGCGACGATGGCAGCAGCCAGACCGGCGATGCTGTATGCATTCGGATCGCCGTACAGCTCCAGCAGGTAGGGCTGGAAGGCATAGAAGGTGTAGAAGCCCACGCCGCCGATGAACGGCGAGGCAAGCATCAACCAACGCACCGGTGGGTTGCGCAAACCTCCTTCCACGGCGCCGTGCAATACGTTACGGACGGCCGTCACCGGGGTGACGCCGCGCTCCGGAGTAAAGCCCAGATCATGCATCGCCCACCAGGCGATGACCAGGGTCACCCCCAGCATCGCCGCCCGGAGCACGTAGGGCACGCCGAGGTCGGTGAGCTGGGCGACCACGCCGCCGGCCACCGACCCCACCAGCATGGCTGTGCCACCGACCACCTGCGCTCTTCCGAAGACCGATTCGAGATCGCCGCTGAAGCCGGTCGCCCCGAGGGCGTCGACCAGCCACGCCTCGGTAGCGCCGGAGAAGAAGGTGAAGCCGAGTCCCAGCAAGACGGAAGCGATAGCCCAGCCCAGGAAGGGCGCCCCTGTCTGCCACATGAACAGATACAACAGGGTCGAGACCAGCAGCGTGGCCGCGCCGAGAAGGAAGGAGAGTCGACGACCCCGGGTGTCAGCCACCACCCCGGTCGGTATCTCGAAGACGACCTGGCCGAGGCTGAAGAAGGCGTTGGCAGCGAAGGCCTCCGCGTTGCTGAGCCCGGCGTCCAGAAGGAAGAGCGTGTTGACGCCCCAGATGAAGGAAGCGGCCAGGGTCGTGAGCAGAGTGAGCAGGAGGTAGGTGCGTTGCACGCCCCGAGAGGCATCCGTCACGACTGGAACGTCCATATCAAGGGTGCGTGCATCGACCCTTATGACGATGGGGCGAGGGCAGACTCATCGGTCCGCAGAAGCGTTGCCGTAGGTCGCTTAGAACGCGCTCAAGATCCTCATTCCAAGGCGGCCTATCGGGGGCCAGCCGACGTTGCCCTACCCAAGGCTGATCGCCGGGATGAGTCTTCGGTCCACGATCGATGACAGCCGCGCGACCTCCGCCGCCAGGGCCTTCCTGGGTGGCCTGCCGGCTTCCTTGAACCAGGCCACGTTCACGCGGTCACCATCGAGCCCCCAGGTGCCGCGAACCACGCCACCAACGACCACCACGGGCGCGATCCAGCCGCTCTGCCTGCTGACCGCGGCTCGCCGCGACGCCGGCACGACATGGCCGTCTGAGGTGCCGGGACCGAGCACGTATTGATCGAAGCCAGGCAGCAGTCGGACTGCGGACATAGGCTTCGTGGAGTTCAGGTCATCGACGTGCTCCGCCATGACGTAGGCCCGGTCACCGTCCACCTCGACCTCAGCCAGTCGCTCGCCGAGCGCGCTGAACCAGGTCCGCAGCTGTCGCTTGCCGAACTGCCCGCCGGCCAGCCAGTTGCCGAAGGCATCGACCGTCGCCGGCCCGTAGGCACCCAGGTAGGCGGCGATGACGGCCGGCGCCGCCTCTTCTGGATGGGGGACGCCGGCCCAGCGCGAACTCGCCGCGGACGGACGCATGAAGGTCACGCGACTCCCTTGGCTCGGTCCGAAGCACAGATCACCCTGCCAGGCGAGCGGCTTCAGGAGCGTCCCCCAGCCTGAGCGAAGCGCCTCGCCCACGTGTCCGAGCCCGCGTTGCGCGGTCACCGCCTCGACCAGTCCTTCCCGGGTCAGGATCTTGTCATCGAGCGCCTCGCGCACCGCTTGGCGAAGGGCCTCGAGCTGCTTCGTGGTCACGCCGAAGTAGCGCTGCCAGCTGGGGCGCTCCCAGGATCGCCCGGCGGCCATGAGCGACAGGAAGGCACCGCCTTCCTCGGGCGTGAGCAGATGGAGCGTGCCCCGCATCGCCCAGGTCTTGATGAGCCGGCCCTCGGACAGTGCGACGCCGACCTCACCCGGTTTCGATGCCTCGCGCCGCACACGGACGGCGAGCTCGGCGGATGACGCCACCTGGGCTTGGACGGCGCACAGGCGCCGGACCACCGCTGCGACGGGCAGGCGGCCGACCGGATCGAGCAGCTGCCGCTGCATCCGCCACGCGAGCGCCTGTTCCCAGCTGACCTTCACGTCGTGA
>JACCYW010000475.1 GCA_013696275.1 Chloroflexota bacterium
CTTTCTATGCCGTGCTCGATGGTCTCCGCCGGGAGGGGCGCACGGTCTTCTTCTCATCGCATGTGCTCTCGGAGGTCGAGCGGGTGTGCGATCGGGTGGCCATCATCCGCTCGGGCCGGCTGGTCGCACTCTCTGACATCGAGGTGCTGCTGGACCGTCGGAGGCGACACGTGGAGATGCGCTTCGCGGGGGACGCGCCGGCGCTCGAGGGAGTGCCCGGGGTGAGTGACGTGGTCGCCCAGGGCGGCTCACTGAGTTGCCAGCTGGAGGGCGACGTGGGGCCTTTCCTGGCGGCCATCGCTCACGCTCAGGTGCGTGACCTGACCATCGAGCCGGCCAGGTTGGAGGAGGCCTTCTTGGAGTACTACGAGGATGCCGCGGCGGCATGAACGCGGTGGTCCGGGCGGCATGAACGCGGTCCTCTTTCGACGGACGCTCGCCGCGAATCGCCTCAGACTCCTCATCTGTGCCGTGGGTCTCTTCGCGTGGGGCCTGGTGACGCCTCTCATTTACGCCACCTTCGGGCGCGAACTGCAGGGCCTTGTGCAGGGCAACCCGCTGCTGAGTCGGTTCTCCCAGTTCGGCGGCGGGGACCTGTTCAGCCTGTCCGGCGCGATGGCGCTCGGCTTCATCCATCCCATCACGGTCGCCCTGCTCAGCGTCTTCGCTATCGGTCTGCCAGTGGCGGTGGTGGCGGGCGAGCGTCAGCGCGGCACGTTGGAGGTCCTGCTCGCTCGACCGGTCGCGCGGCGCAGCTACTACGTCACCACGTTCGTCTGCGGGGCGTTGTTCGTGGCCATCCTGCTGGCCGCAGAGCTGGCCGGCAATGTGGCCAGCGCGGCCAGCCTGGGCGTGCTTGGTGAGATCGAGGTGGCGCGCATCGCGCTACTGTGGTTCGATGGCTGGCTCCTGTTCCTGGCTTTCATGGCCATCGCGTTCGCGGCGTCGGTCTCGTTCGACCGCCTGGCGCCTGCTCTAGGCATCGCCATCTTCGTGCTCCTGGTGACCTACGTCATCGATGTCATCGCTTCGCTCTGGCCGGACGCCAGCTGGATCGCCGACTATTCGCTCTTCCACTACGTGCGCGCCAAGCAAGTGCTCGATGGCAGCCTTGCCGCCACCGATGTCGGACTGCTGGTGGCGGTGGTGGCGCTCGCCGTGGCCTACGCCATGTTCGTCTTCCCGCGCCGCGATCTGGCGGCACCGAGTTAGGTGAGCTAGTCCCATGAGCCTGGTGACCGGTGGCGAATTAGGGGCCATCGTGCGCGAGCGCCGCGAGGCGCGGGAATGGACCGTAGACGACCTGTGCCGGGCTATCGGTGGCACGCCGGGAGCAGCGTTCCTGGCCCGCCTGGAGGAGGGCTTGATGGGGCCGTCTTCCAGCCTGGTGCTGAAGTTGGCGGCGGCCCTTGGGATGCCGGCCGACCTGATGCTCAACGCTGCCGGCTTCGCCACCGAGGGCCAACGGGCGGAAGCGATCACCGCGCTTGGAGGGACTCTGCCGCGTCGGGCGACCGACGACGCCTGAGGGCAGACCCCAGCGCTTCGCCGAAGCCCCAGCGCTTCGCCTAAGCCCCAGCGCTTCGCCGAAGCCCGGGTGGGTCGTGGGGTGACCCATCCCACCGATGCCCACCTCAGGATCCAGGCGGGGCGACCGATCGCCTTGCATAGCCACCGGTCGATGCACATGGCCATGCAAGGTTTCTGCATCACCGCCCCACTCGGGCGATTTGATGCGATCCTCAAGCGCTCAGGTCAGCGTGCCGTGCTCGTGGGCGCCGAGTCTCGCCGGGTCTCCGGTGGGATGGGTCACCGGCTGGCCCAAGGTCTTCACATCGGCAGTCGTGGTGACCTGCTCGGAGGACGGTGAGGGCGGCGACACCGCCCAGAGCACGCTCCGCGACACCCGGTGTGGCCGGATCCCAGCCGGGCCATCCTGGGCGCGGTACGATCCGCTTCCGCGCCCGTAGCTCAGTGGACAGAGCGTCTGACTTCGGATCAGATGGTCGGGGGTTCGAATCCCTCCGGGCGCGCCAGACCCTAGGCGGCTAGGATCCTTGAGACAGCGATGACAACGGCCGCGCCTGCGAGCGGAACTGAGCCGCCCGGGCAACAGCTGCACCCAGCGGTCGGTGGCCCGGAGCGAACGTGAACCGTAGCGGATCCAGCCGGGGGGACGATGTGAGTCACACGACCATCGTCGACGGTAGTCGACATGTCCGATTGGACGAGGTCGATCCGGCGGACCATGGGAGTCTCTCCCGCCCGCGGGCTGACGACGAGCTCGACGCGCTGTCAGGCGAGCTGCGCGAACTGCTTGGGCTGATGTTCGCGGCCGAGACTAACGGCCTGCTGGTGATACTCCAGGGCATGGACGCGGCCGGCAAGGACATCACCATCCAGAACGTGTTCGTGGCTGGCTAACCCGGAGGCGATCCGGGTCAAGCACTTCCTGCCGATGAGCAAGGATGAGGAGAAGCATCA
>JACCYW010000006.1 GCA_013696275.1 Chloroflexota bacterium
TTCGAGGCCTCCGCGTAGCTCTGCCAGAGGCCCGTCTCCGTTGCGGCATCCAGCGATGCGACCATGCCCCCGAGAAGTGCGTGAGCACTATCCGGGAGTCCGCCACCGACCCTGGCTCACCGGACGCGTCAGCAGCGATCCTTGCTGCGCCGCCGTCAGCCACATCGGAGTACTCCAGCGAGACGGCGCCTGCTGCATCGACCGACGGCACTATCGTGAGCATGGCGGGCATCGACAGTCGCAGGTCCGTGGGTCCGATCTGCACGCCTGCGATGAACGAGCCGCCCTCGATCGAAGCGCCGCTGAGCGGCCGCAACGCGATGACCGTGTCGCGCCGGACGGACGTCGCGGGCAGCTGAAGCCGATACTCGCTGCCGTCCGGACCGGTCGCCTCGATCACGGCGTCCAGCTCGGGCTCAACGGTCGCGGACCCCGTTCCATCGCCCCGACGGACGCTGGCGAGCCAGGCCGGTTCCGAACGCTCCGTCCGTTCCCTGACTCGGGCCGGAGGTGGGTGCGGACGGGACGCCGGATGCGGCGCGATCAGGTGTGGTGGCGGCCGAGTGACCCGGTGTGCCCCCCGACAGGCCGACGCCGCAGCCGGATGCGCCTATCACCAGGATCGCCAGTAAGCCTGAGCGACGGCGCGCGTGATCCATCGTGATCATCATGGGGGTTCGCGCAACCGAGGTACCAAACGGGTCAGAGTACGTGAGGCAAAGCCCGGGATCAGCGCAACGGGCGGGCTCGACCCTCATCCATGCATCGGTGGGTCATGAGTGGAGCCGGGACCAACGACCTCGCCGTGATCGTTCGCTTCAGGCCTGGGCCCATGCTCGCCGGTCGGCACAGGGGCCCGTCTGACGCGTTGTCTGCCCCTCTTGTCTGACTTGCAGACTTGGACGGCATGACTGATAGGAACCACAGTCCCGCCAGGCTTTTCTCCGGGCGACGCAGCCAGGCACGGATCTGGTTGGCGCGTGCCGGGAACGGATCGGTGGCTCGCTGACCCAAGACCTCGATACGTCGGCGGTTCGTCATCGACCCCTGGAGTAGGAGCACCCGGCCGATGTGGCGTGGCCGCCACCCGGTTCGCTCCTGCACGATGCCTGCCAAAGACGCACCTTGACGTCGAAGCGGCGCTGCGTCTCTTCCCACGAGGTGATCTCCGTCTTGGCCTCATGGATGACGGCCGATCGCGATGACGGGTGCAAGCCGAGCAGATCGATCGAGCCACGTTCCCCTTAGATGGAGAAGGTGACCTCCGTTAGCACAGTCCAGCCGAACCCGCGCAAGACTCGCGCCGCTGCCGAGACGAGCGCCGAGTGGTCCTCGTCGGTCAGCCTCTCTGACGCGCCGCCTCGCCAGCGGACCTCCAGGTTCAGCCGAGCGTCAACGGCAGCGAACACGCGGCGCAGGGTGGACATGGATAACCGATCCAGGTGCCCGCGCTCCGCTCGGGAGATGGTCGGCTGAGAGACGCGCGCAGCGATGGCTACGTCCAACTGACGGAGGCCCTTCCGGCGGCGCAACGCCCGCAGCAGCAGACCGACCTTGACATCCTCCATCGGTCCAACGATGGCTTGCGCCGATCTACCCTCACTTACCTGGCTCTGACTCGCCGGCCGGGCCGCGGTCCTTGGCCTCCGGGAGCGCCGCGGTCCCTGGCCTCCGCGCCCACCGATCTCTCGCATGTGCCAGCGAGGACTGATAGTGGAAGCGGTGCCCGCCCCCGGCTGGCAGCGGACCGCGGCTGCCTGCCTATCCACGCTCCTCTGTCGATGGGAAGCGCGGGCGAAGACGTCAAGGCTCCCTGGCCATGCAACTACCACTCCTGGGAGGCATGGATGATGGCTCCGCGTGGCGGGTCGGTGAAGGGCGCGTATCTTGGCTCCCACCGGCGCAGGAACCCCCAAATATGCTTCGGGGGATCGGTAGTGGACATACACGAGTCATCCGGGAGGTCGCGTCCATGAGGGGTGACGCGTCCCCACGCTCCGACGACGCATCGCCGCGCTCAGTGCGGCCAGGCGACGCCTCCCCAAGGCGCTGTCGGCGAAGCAGCCCCTAACTACCAGTCCAGGGAGGCATGGATGAGGATCCAGAGAAACGCGGGGCGGCCTAGCGCGGCTCGATCTATAGCGTCTCGTTCGCGCTGCCCAGCTCGCACACCATCGAGTTCCGCCCGACCGGTGCCAAGGTGAGCACATCGCGTGGCACGCGCGTCGACTTCGACGCGTTCATCGCCATCCTAGAGGCGACTCCCTAGGGGCTCGCCTCGGCACCGTAATACCATCGAGGCATCCCGCGCGATACCGCTGGGGCAGCGGTCTTCACCGGCATCGCCACTACCTCGAGGCTATGCGCCACGGCGCGTTTCGTGCAGAACCTCACCGACAAGGTCGCATACAGCTTCTGTGGCTCGTTGTGCCCGCCACCATCGTCCTGCTCATGACGTCGCTTATCGCGCGCCCGCTGCCGGGTTCCTGGTTCTTCCGCACTGTGGCGTTTCTGATCCTACGTGCTCAACATAGTCGTCGTGGGTGTCGTCTGGCGATGGATCTACCCGCCGGCGTGTGGACCGCTCCACCAGACCTGATCTTCATCCCCGGCATGATCGGAGGCGCGCTCCAGGGTTGAGGCCGGGCCGCGCATCCACGATCATTCGGGCGTTCCGAGGGGATGCGGATGCGATACCATTCGATGGCACTGCGCGGCCACAGCCGCGAACGGGCCCAGCTGCCTCGCAGCCCAAAGGAGGGAAGCCCGGAACAACGATTCGCCGACCCCGCCGACCCGGAGCCGAGCCCGCTGGACACGCTGCCCCGCCGGCACGGACCCCACCGTCATGCATCGAGGGAGCGGACATGGAGAAACTGATCGCGGAACTGATCGGTACGGCGCTCTTGATCATCCTCGGCGACGGCGTCGTCGCCGGCGTGCTGCTCGCCCGTTCCAAAGCGCAGAACGCGGGCTGGATCGTCATCACCGCCGGGTGGGGCTTCGCCGTAGCGGTCGCTGTCTATGCCGTTGGCAGCATCAGCGGCGCACACATCAACCCGGCCGTCACCATTGGCCTGGCGGTCACCGGGGGCCTGCCCTGGGGGGACGTCCCGCTCTACTTGGCCGGCCAGTTCGTCGGCGCGTTCCTGGGGGCTGTGGTCGTTTATTTCCACTACTTGCCTCACTGGCGCGAGACGGATGACCCGGGCCTCAAGCTCGCCGTCTTCAGCACCGGCCCGGCCATCCGCAACGTGCCCGCCAACCTCATCAGCGAGATCGTCGGCACGTTCATCCTGGTCGTGGGCGTCCTGGCCATCGTCTCCAACGACGCCGGAGCGCTGACGCCTCTGCTCGTCGGCTTCCTCGTCTTCGGCATCGGCCTGTCGCTGGGCGGCCCCACCGGCTACGCCATCAATCCCGCGCGCGACCTCGGGCCACGTCTCGCCCATTTCCTCTTGCCCATCGCGGGCAAGGGCGAGTCGGACTGGCAGTACTCATGGATCCCGGTCGTGGGACCCGTCATCGGCGGCATCCTGGGCGCGATCTTCTACCAGATCGTGTTCACGAACTTCCTCCTGAACGCGGCCCCGTGACGCCATGAAGAAGCTCATCAACTTACCCGACCGCGTCGTCGAGGAGGCGCTGGCTGGGATGGTCGCGGCGCACGGCGATCTCCTGCGGCTCGAGGAGCCCAACGTGCTGGTGCGCCGGGACGCTCCGCACCAGGGAAGGGTGGGCGTCATCAGTGGCGGAGGCTCGGGCCACGAGCCGATGCACGGCGGGTTCGTGGGCCGGGGCATGCTCGATGCGGCGTGCGCCGGCGCGGTCTTCACGTCGCCGGTCCCCGATCAGATGCTGGCCGCGACCAAGGCGGTCGACGGTGGGGCCGGCGTGCTGCACATCATCAAGAACTACACCGGAGACATCATGAACTTCGAACTGGCAGCCGAGTTGGCCCAGGCCGAAGGGACCGAGGTCGCATCGGTCGTCATCGCCGACGACGTGGCCGTCCAGGACTCGCTGTACACGGCTGGTCGTCGCGGCGTGGGCGGCACGGTCCTAGCCGAAAAGATCGTCGGGGCGGCAGCGGAGGAGGGCGCCGACCTCCAGGCCGTCAAGGCGCTCTGCCAGCGGGTGCAGGACAACGCTCGCTCGATGGGCATGGCACTCACCAGCTGCACCGTGCCGGCTGCCGGCACCCCGACCTTCGAGCTCAGCGACGACGAGATGGAGATCGGCATCGGCATCCACGGCGAGCCCGGCCGGCGGCGCGTCAAGCTGGCATCCGCTGACGAGATCGCCGACATGCTGGTAGCACCCATCCTGGAGGAAGGCGTCTTCGCCCGAGGCGACTCCGTCCTCGCCTTCGTCAACGGGATGGGCGGCACGCCACTCATCGAGCTGTACGTCGTATACCGCAAGGTCGACGAGATCCTCCGCGCCCGCGGCATCGAGATCGCGCGCAACCTGGTCGGCAGCTACATCACCTCGCTCGAGATGGCCGGGACATCGGTCACGCTGCTCAAGCTCGACGACGAGATGACCCGTTATTGGGACGCGCCCGTCCACACGCCGGCCCTACGCTGGGGCGTGTAGCGGGCGATGCCCATCACCACCCCGGACCTGGCCGGCGCGTTCCGGCTCTTCGGCGAGCGGCTCGCCGAGGAACGTGACGCGCTGACCCGCCTGGACCAGGCGATCGGCGACGGCGATCACGGCATCAACATGGACCGCGGCTTCCAGGCCGTGCTGGGATCGCTGCCGACGTTCCTCGACGACGGTCCCGGCGCGCTCTGCAAGCAGGTCGGGATGAGACTCATCTCGACCGTCGGTGGAGCGAGCGGCCCGCTCTACGGGACGTTCTTCCTGCGCATGGGCACCGCCATGGGCACCGCCGAGAAGCTGGAGCCGGTCGAGCTAGTGGCCGCACTCCGGGCCGGTCTGGAGGGCGTGATCCAGCGTGGGAAGGCCGTGCCGGATGACAAGACCATGGTCGATGCGATGCGCCCGGCCATCGAGGCACTCGAGGTGAGCGTCGGTGGCGACTGGCAGGAAGCCCTGGCCAGCGCGGCCTGTGCGGCTCGGCAGGGGCGCGACCGGGTGACACCGCTCGTCGCCCGCAAGGGTCGCGCCAGCTACCTGGGCGAGCGCTCCACGGGCCACCAGGACCCGGGCGCCACAAGCACCACGATCCTCTTCGAATCGCTCCACGACGCTCTCGCCACCATCAGCTGACGGCCGCCCGGCAGCGGCCGCCCCATAGCGACAGGAAGGAGCCACCGATGGCCAAGTACGTTCTCGCCCTGGACCAGGGCACGACCTCCAGCCGTGCCATCCTCTTCAACGAGCGCGGCACGATCGAGGCGGTCGCGAACCAGGAATTCCCGCAGATCTACCCGTCGCCGGGCCATGTCGAGCACGATCCGGAGGCGATCTGGGAGTCGCAGCTGGCGGTCGCGCGGAAGGTGATGCAGGAGAAGGGGGCGACCCCTGACGACATCGCCTCGATCGGCATCGCGAACCAGCGGGAAACGACCGTCGTCTGGGAGAAGGACTCCGGGAAGCCGGTCCAGAACGCCATCGTCTGGCAGAGCCGGATCACCGCTGGGTACTGCGACTCGCTGAAGGCCAAGGGGCTCGAGGACAAGTTCCGCGAGAAGACCGGGCTGCCCATCGACGCCTACTTCTCCGGCACGAAGATCCGCCACATCCTGGAGAGCGACCCCGGGCTGCGGGCGCGGGCCGAGCGTGGCGAGATCCTCTTCGGGAACGTCGACTCCTTCCTGATCTGGCGCCTCACCGGCGGGAAGGTACACGTCACCGACTACTCGAACGCGAGCCGGACGCTCGTCTTCAACATCCACACCCTCGACTGGGACGACGAGCTCCTGGCCGAGATGGGGATCCCGCGCCAGATGATGCCGGCGCCGCGCCCCTCGAGCGAGGTGTACGGCGAGACCGAGGCCGAGTTCTTCGGCAGCCCCATCAAGATCGCCGGCGACGCCGGCGACCAGCAGGCGGCCACCTTCGGTCAGGCCTGTTTCGAGCCGGGCATGGCGAAGCAGACCTATGGCACCGGCGCCTTCATGCTCATCAACACCGGCGAGGAGGCAGTGCCGAGCAAGAACGGCCTGCTCACCACCGTCGCCTGGGGCCTGGATGGCAAGGTCATCTACGCCCTTGAGGGGTCGGTCTTCATCGCCGGTGCGGCGGTGCAGTGGATCCGCGACGGGCTACGGGTGATCACCGACTCCGCCGACGTGGAGAAGCTCGCCGGCAAGGTCACCGACACGGAGGGTGTGTACATGGTGCCCGCCTTCGTCGGCCTGGGCGCGCCGTACTGGGACCAGTACGCACGTGGCCTGATCATCGGCCTGACGCGTGGCTCGACCATCGAGCACATCGCGCGGGCCACCGTCGACTCGATGGCCTACCAGACCCGCGAGGTGCTGGAGGCGATGCAAGCCGACTCGGGCGTGACGCTCAAGGAGCTCAAGGTCGACGGCGGCGCTGTGGTCAACAACGACCTGATGCAGTTCCAGGCCGACATCCTGGGTGTGCCGGTCGAGCGGCCGGTCGTCTCCGAGACCACCGCGCTGGGAGCCGCCTACCTCGCCGGCCTGGCGGTCGGGTTCTGGAAGGACACCAGCGACGTGGCCAACAACTGGGCGCTCGATCGCCGGTTCGATCCGTCGATGGACGAGTCGCGCCGCGAGCGCCTCTTCGCCGGCTGGAAGAAGGCCGTGCAGCGCTCGCTCGACTGGGAAGAGCGCTCGTGACCGTCGAACGCCGCTGACCCACCTGGTGCAGCCACCGGAGCCGCTCGTCGGGATCGTCATCGTCTCGCACTCTGCAAGGCTTGCCGAGGGCGTGCGAGAACTCGCCGCGCAGATGGCCGGGCCCGACCTCCGACTTGTCGCGGTGGGCGGCGGTCCCGATGGCAGCCTCGGCACCGACGCCTCCCGGATCGCTGACGCCATCCGGGAGGCCGATTCCGGGGCGGGCGTGGTCGTGCTCGGTGATCTGGGTAGCGCCATCCTGGCCAGTCAGGCGGCGCTCGAGATGCTCCCGGCGGACCTGGGTGGGCGCGTTCGGATCAGCGGCGGCCCAGTGGCGGAGGGGTCGGTGCTTGCCGCCGTGCAGGCGTCCATCGGCGAGTCCCTCCAGCAGGTGCTGGACGCGGCCGGCTCCGCGCGCGATCTCGACAAGGGCGCCGGCTGAGGACCGGCCGGGTGGAGGAGCTGGAACTGAGGGTCGTCAATCGCACGGGGCTCCACGCCCGCCCTGCGGCGCTCTTCGTGCGAACGGCCGGCGGCTACCGATCGGCGATCCACGTGGAGAATGTCACCCGCGGCCAGGCACCGGTCGATGCGAAGCGCATGCTTGCGGTCCTGGGCCTGGGCGTCGAACAGGGCCATACCGTCCGGATCCGCGCTGAGGGTGACGACGAGGCGGCGGCCATCGTCGGGCTGCGCGAGCTGATCGCCAGCGGCTTCGGGGAGCCGATCGATGAGGGTCCGGCCCGGATACCGGGCCCTCCCCGGGGCGCCGCAGCGCCCGATGGGCCCGCAGCGCCCGATGGGCCGGTCGTCGCGCCCGGTGGGCCGCATGTCCTGCCAGGCGTCCCCGCGGCTCCCGGCATCGCCATGGGACCGGCCTGGGTGGCAGGGGCGACGTCCCCGGCCGACGGGACGGCCGTGTCGCAGCCAGCGCTCTCGATCCGCGATGGCGCGGCCCGTGCCGCCGGGGACCTCAGGGCGCTCGCGCTGCGCCTCGCCGATCATGGTGCGGCCAGTGACGAGCCGGCCATCCTCGAGGCACAGGCCGAGATGGCGCTGGATGAGCAGCTCCTGTCCGACGCGGAGCACAGGGCGGTCGCGGGTCTTCATCCCGCGCTCGCCGTCGAAGCCGCGGCGGCACCGGTCGCCGCGCGGCTCGCGGCCTTCGAGGATGAGGTGCTTGCGGCTCGGGCAGCGGATGTCCGTGACGTCGCGGCACGCATCGCGCGATGGATCCGCGGCGAGACCGTCGCGCTCCCCGACACGCCTTCGGTCGCCGTCGCGGACGATCTCCCGCCGTCGGTCATCGCCGAGATCCAGCCAGGGTGGCTCCTCGCGATCGCCCTGGTATCGGGCTCGCCCACTGCGCACGCGGCGATCCTCGCCCGCGCGCTCGGCATCCCTGCCGTCGTCGGGGTCGCCGGCCTGCTTGATGCCATCCGGGCGGCCGCGGGCGAAGGGTCGGTGGCCGCCGTGGCGGTCGACGGCGAACGTGGCGAAGTCATCGTCGCTCCGGACGAGGAAAGGCGGCGGGAGCTGCGTGACCGGGCGGCGGTAGCCGCGCGGCGAGCGGAGGAGGATCGGGCGGCATCTCGCGCCGCCATCCCAGGGGCGCACGGCATCCTCCGCATCGGGCGCGGCCGCGACGTGAGGGAGGTGCGTCTCGTGGCGAACATCGGACGCCCGGAAGAGGCTGCTCGGGCGATCGAGGCCGGGGCGGGCGGCGTGGGGCTTTTCCGCACGGAGTTCCTGTTCATGGGCCGATCCGGCCCCCCCGGCGAGGAGGAGCAGGCGCAGGCCTACGGGCGGGTCCTCCGGGCCTTCGGGCAGGACCGCCCCGTGGTCATCCGCCTGGTGGACATCGGGGGCGACAAGGCCATCCCCTACCTGGGTCTGACGGCCGAAGCCAATCCGTTCCTGGGCGTGCGAGCGATCCGGCTGGCGTACGGCACCCCGGGCCTGCTCCTCGCCCAGCTCCGGGCGATCATGCGTGCGGCGACCTCGGCCGGCGTCACCCCCCACATCATGGTGCCGATGGTCGCAACGGTCGAGGACCTGGATCTGTTCTTCTCGCTTCGAGACCAGGCTCTGGGGACTGTCGTTGCCGAAGGGCTGACCGTCCCGGGCCGGATCGTGAGCGGCGTCATGATCGAGGTGCCATCGGCCGTCCTCCTCGCGACCGAGCTCGCCCAGCGCGTCGACTTCTTCAGCATCGGGACGAACGACCTGAGCCAGTACCTTCTGGCGGCCGACCGTACCAACCCGGCGCTGGATCGGCTCCACGACGCGCTCCACCCGGCCGTCCTGCGCGCGATACGGTCGACCGTCGACGCCGCCGCCGCCGCGCGCATCCCGGTCTCGGTGTGCGGCGAGCTGGCGGGAGACCCGGACGGAGCGCTTGTCCTGACCGGCCTGGGCGTGGATGAGCTCTCGATGGACGCGGGATCGCTGGGTCGTGTAGCCCGCGCGCTCCGGGACGCATACCCCGAGAGCCTCCGGGGCCTGGCGCAGCGTGCCCGGGCGGCCGCCAGCGCTCCAGAAGTGCGCGATCTGGTCCGGGCGCTCGACGCGGGGACTTCGGTGTAGAAGGGCCGTCGGGTGGTCGATACACTCATCACGTGATGGGGCGAGGACGACGATGGGCGAGCGGATGTTGACGCCGGACGTCCTGGTCATCGGCGGGGGCGCGACCGGGGCTGGGCTCCTGCGCGACCTGGCTCGACGCGGGCTCCGGTGCCTCCTGGTGGATCGGTCCGACTTCGGGACAGGCACCAGTGGGCGGTACCACGGGCTGTTGCATTCGGGCGGCCGGTACGTCAGCAAGGACCCGTCGGCCGCGCGCGAGTGCATCGTCGAGAACCAGGTGCTGCGTCGTATCGCAGCCGGCTGCATCGAGGACACGGGTGGGATCTTCGTCGCCACGCCCGATGATCCCGATGACTACGTCGATGCCTTCCCCGGCGCCTGTGCCGCGGCCGGCATCGACTGTGACGAGATCCCGGTGACGGAGACGCTCCGGCGCGAGCCGGCCCTGAGCCCGGCCATCCGGCGCGCCTTCCGCGTCCCGGATGCGGCGCTCGAGCCATGGCAGCTCATCGAGGCGAACCTGGCCGACGCGCGGGCCCACGGCGCGGACGCTTGGCCGTATCAGCGGGTCGTGGCGATACAGCGCGACGGGCGTCGGATCTCCGGCGTAACCGTGCGCGACGAGCGGTCGGGGGCCTCGACGCGGGTCGTCCCGAGGATGATCGCCTCGGCGGCCGGAGCGTGGGCAGGCCAGGTCGCGGCGCTGGCAGGCGTCGAGCTCATGATGTCGCCCGGCAAGGGAACGATGATCGTCTACAACCAACGCATGACCGATACCGTCGTCAACCGCTGCCACCCGCCCGGTGACGGCGACATCATGGTCCCCGTCCACACGGTGGCCATCCTCGGCACGACCGAGGAGCTGGTGGAGGATCCAGACGACGACGAGACCAGTTCGGACGAAGTGCAGGCGCTCATCAACGAAGGAGAGGCGCTCTTCCCGGCACTACGGCGGATGCGCGTCCTGCGGGCGTACACGGGCGTCCGGCCGCTCTACCGGGACCCGGCTGTCCAGGGCCCGGAAGCCAGCGACGACGGCCGGGCGATCTCGCGAAGCCACATCATCCTCGACCACGAGGCTCGCGACGGCGTAGAGGGTCTCATTTCGATCGTCGGCGGCAAGCTCACGACGTACCGGCTGATGGCCGAGCAGGCCGCCAACGCCGTCTGCGCGAAGCTCGGCATGAGCGAGCCCTGCACCACTGCAGGGGAGCCGCTGCCCGGCATGGGGGACAGCCGCGCCCATTGGCTGGGCCACCGGCTGGCCGAGCACGAGGACCGCGGGGGAGGGGATGCCGACCTGATCTGCGAGTGCGAGATGGTCACCCGCGCCATGCTCGAGCGGTTCCTGGACCGGCGCGGTCCCTGCTCCATCGACGACATCCGGCGCGGCACACGCTTGGGCATGGGCCCGTGCCAGGGCGGGTTCTGCACGTTTCGCGCGGCGGCCATCATGGCAGAGCGCGCCCCGGATGGGCACACCGACCGGGCCGCACCCGGAGGGTCGGCGTCGGATCCGGAGGGCGCCCTGTCGACCTTCCTCAACGAGCGATCGAAGGGCACGCGGGCCGTCGCATGGGGACGCCAACTCCAGGAGCTCTGGATGGTGACCGGCATTTATGTCGGCGTTATGGGCCTCGAGGGAAGCAGCTCGGAGCATGGTGGCGAGGCGACGGAGGATCACGGTGCCGTCAGCTGACGCAGTCGTCGTCGGGGCCGGTCTGGCGGGACTGAGCGCCACGCTGGCGCTGGCGGAGGCCGGCGCTCGAGTCCACTTGCTGGCGAAGGGCCATGCCAGCACGCATTGGGCGTCAGGCGGACTGGACGTCGCTGCGCTGCCCCGAGCCGTCACGGTCCGCGAGGCTGTGGCCCGGCTGGCCGACGATGCCCGTCATCCGTATGCCATCCTGTCCGACGCTCTCCCGCCCGCGCTGGAGTGGATCCGAGGGATGCTCCAGCATGAGGGGCTGCCGTACGTAGGCACCATCGACGGACCCGTCGTGCCTGTGCCCACGTCTATCGGGGCGACGAGGCCGGCGGCGATCCTACCGGCTGCTCAGGCCGCTGCGCTGCGGCCGTGGGAGCCCGGTGAGCGGCTCGTGGTCTGCGGGCCGGGCGGCTTCAAGGACTACTGGCCGCATGCCATCGCCCGTGGGCTCAGGCGAGCCGGCGCGTGGTGGGGCAGCGCCGGGCCGGAGCGTGTCGACCCGCTCGTGGTCGAACTGCCGGGAGTGCGGGATCGACTCAATCTCGACGCGATCGAGTTGGCGCGGCTTTTCGAGGAGCCTGGTTGGCGTTGGGACGCCTTCGCGGCCATCCGCCGGGCGCTGATCATTGGCGGGCTGGATGGACCCGGGCGGATGGCCCTGCCTGCGGTCCTCGGCCTGGACGACCATGCGGCGGTCCTGGCCGAAGCGACATCCGAGTTGCCGCTGGAGCCGTTCGAGGTGCCACTCATGCCGCCAAGCGTCCCCGGGCTGCGCCTCTATCGCGCACTCCGCGCGGCCATCGTGCGCGCCGGCGGGCGCGTCCAGATCGGCCAGGCTGTGGTGCGCATCGGCGTGCGTGATGGACGCGTCGTGGAGGTCGCGATGGAGGCTGCAGCGCGTCAGTTCGTGGTCCGGACTGACATGCTGATCATGGCGACGGGCGGCATCGCGGGCGGCGGACTGGTGGGGCACCCTGACGGTACCCTCCGCGAGCCCTTGCTGGACCTGCCGGTCGAGGCCCCGCCCGCGATGTCGTGGCTGGCACGGGAGCCGCTGGCAGCGGGCGGGCATCCGCTCGAGGCGGCCGGCATCCGGTCCGACGCGGAGCTGCGTCCGGTCGATGCCTCCGGTCGCCCGGCGGGCCCCGCTGGCGTGCGCATCTGTGGCAGCCTCCTGGCGGGCCAGCGCTACCTCCGCGAACGGTGCGGGGACGGCGTCGCGGTGGCCAGCGGGTGGCTCGCTGCCGGTGCCCATCGCCCAAGCGCGCCACGTCGGGACGCGCCCCAGTCGCTGGCCGGCGAGGTGGCAGGATGAGCATCACCGAGCTCATCGAGGCCGCGGCCCACGAACCGGTCACGTCGACCGCCGATGGATGCCTCAAATGCAACGTCTGCAACACGGTCTGCCCCGTGTCCCGCGTGACGGACCTGTTCCCGGGGCCCAAGTACGTCGGCCCCCAGGCGCAACGCTTCCGGCTCGCGCCTGGCTCGCCACCGCAGGCCGGGTCCGTGATGCCGGTGCTCTCCCCCGACCACACGGTGGACCTCTGCTCGGGCTGTGGCTTCTGCACCAACGCTTGTCCGGCTGGGGTCCGCATCGCGGAGATGAACAGCCGAGCGAGGGCGCAGATGCGCGCCGACCGGCGACCGCACTTGCGGGACTGGCTGCTCGGACAGCCCGATCTCCTCGGCCGCGTGGGCGTTCCGCTGGCGCCGCTGGCGAACGCCGCCCTGCGTAACCGGGCGGCACGCTGGGTCGGCGAGACTCTCGTCGGCGTCCACCGCCACGCGCCCCTGCCGACCTTCAGTCGACGCTCCTTCCGGACGCGGTGGTCGCGGTCTCGCGGACGGCGGCTGCGAGCGCCCGGATCCGCCGACCCGGAGCGCTCGGTCGTCTACTTCCACGGTTGCGCCGCGAACTACTACGAGCCGGAGGTGGCCGAAGCAGCGATCAGCGTCCTGGAGCGCAATGGCCTCGAGGTCATCGTGCCGCAGCAGGTCTGCTGTGGCCTTCCGCTCATCAGCAACGGCCTCTACGCCCAGGCCCGCGCGCGCGCCCGCCACAACCTCACGACGCTCGCGACGTTCGCCCGCGCGGGCTTTCGGATCGTGGGCACGTCCACTTCCTGCACGCACACGCTCAAGGCCGAATACCGCGAGATGCTCGACCTCGACGACGAGGACGCTCGAGCGGTCTCCGGGGCGACCTGGGATATCTGCGAGCTCCTCCTCGACCTGCATGAGCGGGATCGCCTGGATACGCGATTCGGCCGTTCGGACCGCCACCTTCCGTATCACCCACCCTGTCAGCTTCGGAGTCATGGTATCGGCCTGCCGGCGCTGGACCTCCTTGCCCTGGTCCCCGGGCTCGACGCGGTGGACCTGGACCTCGACTGCTGCGGGGTCGCGGGGACGTACGGGTTGAAACGCGAGAAGTACGACATCGCGATGGCCGTCGGCCAGCCGCTCTTCCGCAAGCTCCGGGAGAGCGGCGCCGATGAGGCCGCGTGTGATTCCGAGACGTGCCGTTGGCACATAGCGAAGGCGACCGGCATACGCGTCCGCCACCCCGTGCAGATCCTCGCCGCGGCGTACGTGGCGTACGCGGCGGCCGAGGCGGAGGCGGCCGGTGCTCCATCGGACGGATGATCGCGCTCGTCGTCGGTGGAGGCCCGGTCGGATCGCTGCTGGCCGGGAGCCTGGCTCGTTCCGGCGCTGCGGTCAGCCTCGTGCGCCGGCGTGCCGAGCGAAGGACGCGGCAGGTGCGTTGCGTGGAGATCAGCCCGGACGGCACACGCTCCGACGCGATACTCACGGAGGTACAGGAACCGGGTGCCGCCTCGGGGGCGCCGGATCTCATCGTCTTCGCCGTCAAGGCGTTCGACCTGGCAGGTGCGACCGCGAGCTGCGCGATATGGCCACGAGCGCCCGCCCTTACGGTCCAGAACGGCATCGGCGCGGAGGGGATGGTCGCTGCGGCGCGACCGTTCGCTCCGGTGCTGGCCGGTTCGCTGACGACCTCCGCATCCCTGTCCGCAGACGGATCTTTGCGTCTCCTGACGCGCGGCGGCCTGGGTCTGGCAGGCACCTCGGGCGATCCGGGCACCACACTGGACGACCTTGTCTCGACGTTCATCCGTGGCGGCCTGCCCGCCCGTGTCTACCCGGACGCCTCCGCGATGAAGTGGTCGAAGCTCCTCCTGAACTTGGTGGGTAACGCGACCTCGGCGCTCCTGGATGTCGGGCCGCGCGAGATCTACGCCGATCCGACGCTCTACCGCGTGGAGCTCGCACAGTTGCGCGAGGCGCTCGCGGTCATGCGGGAGCAGCGGCTGCGGATCGTCCGCCTCCCTGGCGTGGACCCGCGTTTGCTGGCCGGAGCCCTTCGCCTCCCGGAGGCGCTGGCCCGGATGATCCTCGCTCGTGCTGTGGATGGCGGACGAGGCGGGAAGATGCCGTCGCTGCGCTTGCACCTCCGCGGCGGCGGCGGGCCCTCGGAGGTGGCGTGGCTCAACGGCGCGGTCGCACGCACGGCCGCGGAGCATGGGCTCGCGGCGCCGGTCAACGCCGTGCTGGCGCGGCTCGTCGACGAGGCGGCCGTGGATCCGAAGCGCCGAGCCTGGTTCGCCGGACGGCCCGATCGGCTGATGGCCGAACTTCTGGATCGGCCGATGGCGGGTCGGCACCAGCCCTGACGCCGGCGGCGACGCTCGTCATCGCGGTCACGGGCCGCCATATACTTCCATGCGATGGACGCCGAGACCGCCCTGCTCGGGGTCGCAGCGACTCTCGGCGCTTATCTCGTCGGCGCCATCCCATGGGGCATCATCATCGCCCGGCTCGCGGCAGGGCCGGATCCCCGCACCATCGGCAGCGGCCGTACCGGCGGTGCCAACGTCATGCGCGCTCTGGGCCTGCGCTGGGCGCTGCTGGCGGGCGGCCTCGATCTGCTGAAGGGCACGCTCGCGGTGCTGCTCGCGCGGGCTATCGGCGCCGGGACGGGCTTCGAGATCCTCGCGGCGCTGGCGGCGATCCTCGGGCACAGCCGCTCGATCTTCATCGGCTTCGGGGGGGGCCGTGGAGTGGCACCGGCCGTCGGTAGCCTGATCGTGGTCGCGCCGGTCGTCACCCTGGTGACGCTGCCCGTCTATCTGGTCGTCATGCTATCGAGTGGTTACTCGTCGCTCGGATCGCTGACCGCTTCGGCGCTTGCGGGCGTGCTCGTCGTCGGGTTGGTCGTGGCGGGCCACCTCGCGCCCGTGTACGTCGGTTACGCAGTCGGCGGAGCCGGGCTCATCTGGCTCTTCCACCTCGATAACATCCAGCGCCTGCTCACGGGAGAGGAGCGTCGGATGAGCTTCCGCCGTTGAGGCCCGTTTGCAGGAGCCGGCAACGCGGGATAGGCTGGCAGCGCGACGCAGGGAGCGAGATCCGCTCGCTGCTTTCGTCCAGGAGGTCGAAATGCCACACAACGAGAAGACCACGGAGAGGGCGCATCCCGAGGCGGCGTCGAAGCGCGGGGACTTCGGTCGGGGTCTGGAAGAGCACGGAGGCCGTGACGACGATGAAGAAGACCGCGGGGACTTCGCGGAGGGCCAGACGGTCCACCACGTCCCCCCGGACGCGCTTCCGGGCGACTTCGCGAGTGGCCAGGAAGTGAGTGCCCGGACCGGGCACGACGAGCATCGCGGCGACTTCGCCGAGGGGCAGGAGCTGGACCACGACGCGGAGAGTTCAGCGGGCCGGCATTAGTCTCCGCATCCACTGCACAGCCCCGTGACCGGGGCGCCCTAGCGCGTGCGCGGGAAGCCCAGGTCGACCCTGGAGGTGCCGGGGTCGGGCCAGCGACTGGTGACCACCTTGGCGCGCGTGTAGAACTGCACGCCCTCGGGCCCATACATATGCAGGTCGCCGAAAAGGGATTGCTTCCAGCCGCCGAAACTGTAGTAGGCGACCGGCACCGGGATGGGCACATTGATGCCGACCATGCCTGCCTGGACCTCGAACTGGAACTGACGGGCAGCACCACCATCGCGCGTGAAGATGGCCGTCCCGTTGCCGTACGGGTTCTCGTTGACCAGCCGCACGGCGGCATCGTAGGTGGGCACACGGACCACCTCGAGCACCGGACCGAAGATCTCGTTCTGATAGGAGTCCATTTCCGGCGTCACGTGGTCCAGCAGTGAGGCGCCCAGGAAGAAGCCATCGGCCTCGGCGTAGAGCTCGTGATCGCGCCCATCAGCGACCAGCTCAGCGCCCTGCTCGGTCGACCTGTCCAGGTAGGAAGCCACCTTGTCGCGGTGCTCCCGCGTCACCAGCGGGCCCATCTGAGCGGATGGTTCGCTGCCCGGACCGACTGTGATGCCTGGTAGCCGAGCACCGATCGCCTCCACCAGCGTGTCGGCCACGTCGCCCACGGCCACGACCACTGAAACCGCCATGCACCGCTCTCCGGCCGATCCGTAGGCTGCGCTGACCGCGGCATCAGCAGCCATCTCCACGTCCGCGTCGGGCAGCACGACCATGTGGTTCTTGGCCCCGCCGAGCGCCTGCACCCGCTTGCCGTTGCGCGTGCCGGTCTCGTAGATGTAGCGCGCGATGGGCGTCGAGCCGACGAAGCTGACGGCCTTCACCTGGGGATGCTCCAGGATGGCGTCGACCGCCACCTTGTCGCCCTGGACGACGTTGAAGACACCATCGGGCAGCCCTGCCTCGGCCAGCAGCTGGGCCATCAGGATGGACGCCGAGGGGTCCTTCTCGGAGGGTTTCAGCACGAACGTGTTACCGCACGCGATGGCGTTGGCGAACATCCACATCGGGACCATGGCCGGAAAGTTGAACGGGGTGATGCCGGCCGCCACGCCCAGTGGCTGGCGGATCTGGTAGACGTCCACGCCTGTGGAGGCCTGTTCGCTGTAGCCGCCCTTGAGGAGGTGCGGGATGCCACACGCGAACTCCAGGTTCTCCACCCCGCGCGCGACCTCTCCCAATGCATCCGAGGGCACCTTGCCGTGCTCGGCGGTCAGCAGTGCCGCCAGCTCCTGGCGATGAGCATCGACCAGGTTCCGGATGCGGAACATGATCTCCGTCCGGCGTGAGATGGAGGTGGCGCGCCACTCAGAAAAGGCGTCCGCGGCAGCGGCCACGGCCGCGCCGACCTCATCGACGGAGGCCAGGTCGACCCGCTTCGCCTGCCGGCCCGTGGCGGGGTCGTAGACCGGTCCGTACCGGCCCGATACACCTTCCACTAGGCGTCCGCCGATCCAGTGGTTGATGCTCGCGAGTCCCGCGATGTCGGAGCTGTGGGTCCGTTCGGCCAAGCCGGTCATCTCTCCTCCCTCGTGGCAGCGATCACTACGGTGGCCACGATATACCCGCCTCTCGCTGAGGTCGGGATACGCCCGCCGCCGGGCGCTGAAGTGGCCGGCATCAGGGTCCGACCGCGGTCGGGCTGGTCCACACGGCCGGGGCGCTCCCTGCCGCCGTCTCCACCGCGCCGACCGCGACCAGTCGACCGTTCTCTCCGGCAACGACGGCCGACATGGTGCCCCGTGGCCCGGGCACGATCCTTGCCCAGTCGGCGCCAGGGGCGGCGTACCAGGTGGACGCTGACCGGCGCTGCCGGCCAACGGCGACGAAGCCATCGGTGGTCGCTGTCAAGTCCTCGATGGAGCCGCCGGTAAAGGAAGGGCTGGAGACGACCTCCCATTCCGCGCCGTCGGGTGAGGTCATCACCAGCGCCAGGGGTCGCCCTGTGTCGGCATCGGTCGAGCTGCCGGCCGCGACCAGCCCGTCCGTACCGGCCGTCACCGCCGACAGGGAGACGACCGGCACGGGCACGACCACGCGCACCCAAGTCCGGCCGTCGAGTGAGACCAGGATGTCCGGCTCCTTGGCCTGATCGTCGGTGCTGGAACCGACCGCCACCAGCACCGAACCGCTGGCTGTGACGTCGCTCAAGAAGGCAGCTCCGAGCTCCACATCCAGGGCCACCCGCTCCCACTCATCACCAACCGCGGACACCCAGATCTGGGGGGCTGTGCAGCCGCGCTCGGAATCGCAGCCGACGGCCACCAGACCGCCGGCCCAGCTTGTGACCCCGGTCATCGCAGCCCCAGCGAACGACTCCTGATCCTCCACCCGACTCCAGCCCGACCCATCCACAGAGCTCCATACCGCGGCTCGGTCGGGGCAGCACTCGTTGCCGACCGCCACGAACCCCTGGCCGGCGCGAGCGACCGCATAGATCTGTCCGCGGCTCGCGACTCCCTCGAGTCCCACACGCTCCCAGTCGGCACCGTCGACCGACGCCCAGATGGCAGCGTCCGGGACCTGGAGCGCCTCCGTGAAGCCACCACCGACGGCCACGAAACCAGGACCGCCGGCGATGACGTCGTTGACCACACCCTGGTCGAGTGCCAGGTCGACATCCTCCACGAGCGACCAGGAAGGCGGTTCCGGCGATCCACGCCCAGGTGAGCCGCCCGACGGATCCGCCGGCAGGAGGGAATCAGCGGCGAACGACTCGCCACCCGCAGAGGGCTCAACTACCGCGATCGGGACGCTCCTCTCAGGCGGCCCGGTGGTCACTGAGGCGCCATCGCACGCGACAAGCCCGAGCGCCAGCGCGAGGAGGGTGCCAGGTACCGACTGGCGACGCCTAGTAACGTCCCGACTCCCGATGGAGCAAGCTTTTCCTCACTAGCAGCGTCCCTGGGAACCGGTGTACCTCGTAGGATCCTTCATGGCGCCCAGTCCTTGGGCGAGGATCCCCATCGTACCGTCCGGATGATGACGATGGTCGTGATGGCGAGGACGACCGCAGACGATACTCCCTCCCCGCCTAACGGGCCGATGACCGGCTCGTCCCGCCAGGAAAGGCTGACGAGGGTACGCCCCGCGAGCCACCAACAGACGGCGTAGGCCAGGAGACGAGCGCCCATCCCGACGCTTCCTCTGCGGACCAGCCAGCTTCCGCACAGGAAGCCCATCAGGACCCAGACACCCTCGTAGATCTGGGCCGGATGCGCCGGCACCGCTGGGTCGCTGGAGAGCCATGGCCCGGCACCCCCGAATGACACTGCCCACGCCGCTTCGGACGGTCCTCCCTGGCCGCCGCCCGCCAGGGCCAGGGAGAGCTTGCCAAGGCCGATGAGGAGGAGAAGTGGCAGCGCCCCGGCTGCTGCCCAACGCCGCGGGGAGTGGCCAAGCAGCAGACAGACGTAGGCCCCGAAGAAGGCGCCCCCAAGGACGGCACCCACCAGCGATAGGCTCCCGCGCGACAGGTCGAACAAGGCGCCTGGATCGAGAAGGTAGGCGTCGGCGTAGGCGAGGCCGTGGAAGATGCGGCCTCCGACCACCGCGCCCGGCACGACGCCCAGCACGACGTAGCCCAGATCGGAGATGGGGACGGCCCGCTGACCAGCCAGCAGACGCGCCCAGAGCCCAAGGGCGAGAGCGATCGAAAGAGCCAGCCCGACGGCCTCCCAGCGCAGGCTGATCGGCCCGACCTGAACCTGGGGCTCGAAGACGACCCGGATGACGCCCGTGATGGCCCCTATCGAGGACCTGCCGGGACATCCACTTGTCGCGCATCCTTGGGCGCCGCCGGAGGCCCTTCCCCGCGCCATGCGGAGGCCCTGTCCGGCGGCAGTCGCGATAGCGCGGCAGCGGCCGTGAGCACGGCCAGGACCCCGCCCGTCGCGAGCGCCACGGCCACCCCTGCCGCGTTCGCGAGAGTACCTGCGAAGAGACCGCCGATCGGTGATGAACCAGCGAACACGGTGGTGTAAACGCTCATCACTCGGCCGCGCAGCACATCCGGCGATCGCAACTGGATGAGGGTATTGGTCGTGGCGGCCATCGCCATGAGGCCCCATCCGGCAAACGCCATGAGGACCATGCTCAACGGCAGCCAG
>JACCYW010000011.1 GCA_013696275.1 Chloroflexota bacterium
CTCGGTCGGGCGCGGCGATGAGCGCTACCGGCTCGGCATGGTGACGGATCTCGTCGGCCACCAACGCGGGCTGATCATCCGAGATGAGGCTCACCACGTTCTCGCCGGGGATGTCGCTGGCCGTGACGAAGACCACCCTGGACCAGTCGAAGTCGGTCGCCAGTTCGATGGCCAGCAGGCGCGCGTGTGCTTCGGTCGAGCGGATGGTCGCCCCGTACCAGGCGCCCGGAAACACGAGGTCGTCGGCGTAGCGCGCCGCACCGGTGAGCTTCTCCGGTCCTTCCCGCCGCAGCGGGAATATGGCGGCTCGCCCCACCGCCGGATCATCAGGGGGAGAGATGACCGGATCGGGTGTGGGCGCATCCCGCTGGGGAAGCGCGATGCGCCTTCGAGGCCGTGTCGTGACCGTCATCGAGGGATGGTACTCGGCAGGTCGGCGACGATCCGAACCGCCCTCGTCGTGACCGCCTGTCAGCGACGCACGCCTCTTCGCCGCTGGCTGTGCGGTGGCCGGGATGGCCGGCACTGGGAGCGCTACCGTAACGGTGAGATCGCGGCGCTCATCAACGACTGGGAGGATCATCGGTGTTATTCGCGCATCCTGACCTGCTGTTCCTGCTTGTCCTGTTCGGCCATATCGGTGGTTCCATCGTGGCTTTCGGACCAACCTTCGCGTTCCCGTTCCTGGGATCGGCCGGCGGCCGCGAGCCGCAGCACGCCAACTTCGCGGTGCGCATGACCGAGCTGATCTCGCGTCGGTTGGTGGGACCGGTCGCCCTGTGGGTCGGTCTGACCGGCGTGATCCTGGTCTTCCTGGCGCGTCGGGACTTCACCGAGCTTTGGCTGGGGCTGGCCATCGTCCTGTATGTCGTTGCGTTGCTGGTGTCCATCTTCCTGGCCGGGTCGAACGCTCGACGGCTGATCGAGGCGACGAGCTCACCGCCACCGATGGCGGAGCAGGCTCCCGCCGCCGGTTCACCCGGGCATACCGGCCCACCGCCACAGATCGCACCACTCGTAGCTACCGCTCGGCGCTACGGCACGATCCTTACGCTGCTGCTGGTGGCCATCGTCCTGCTCATGGTCTTCAAGCCGGTGCTGGCCTAGACGGCGGTCGGTCGGCTGGCACGATGACGGGCCCGACCCACCGGTGAGGGAGTCGCCGGCAAGGTCGGCGCTGGCCGAGGAAGCGGCGCCGGAGGTCTCCGGGACGGAGCGCAGCCAGTTCATGGGGGAACGGCTGGTCGCGGTCAGGAAGCTGGTCCGGGCGGCCGGTGGGCGCGCCGTGCTCCTCGATAGGCGGCGCGACATCGCATGGCTGACGGTCGGCGCACAGCATCACGTCGTGCTCGCCTCCGAGGCAGCGGTGGCACCGTTGTTGGTGACGGCTGACTCCTGCTACGCGCTTGCCCCGGTCAACGAGGCAGCGCGCATCGCGGACGAGGAGTTGGCCGGACTTCCGGTCGAGGTCGTGTCATTGCCGTGGCATGAGCCGACCGCGGTGGCCAGCGAGGCCACGCGGCTCGGTGACGGAGCCGTCCTGTCGGCCGACGAGCTGGGTCAGCATCTGTTGGCCGTCCGCTCCCGGCTGGCGCCGCCCGAGCACGATCGGATGCGCTGGCTGGCCAGGCAGCTTGACGCCCGGATGAGCGCGACCCTGCAGACCCTGGAAGCGAACATGACGGAGGACGATGTGGCCGCCGCCATGGCTGCCGAGCTGGCCAGGTCAGGTGTCCGTGTGCCGGTCCTGTTGGTGGCCGCCGACGAGCGCATCGAGCGCTACCGCCATCCTCTTCCCCAGGGTCGGCCGGTGAAGCGACGGCTGATGTTGGTGGCGGTGGCCGAGCGCTGGGGGCTCCACGTCGCAGCGACGCGCTTCCGGGAGCTCGAGCCACCGGCGCCCGATCTTCAGGCTCGGATCGGCGCCTGCGCCGAGATCCTGGCCGCGATGCGTGCCGCCACCCGGCCGGGTCGGACGATGGGCGAGGTGATGGCAGCGGCCATCGCCGCCTATGGACGTAGTGGCTTCCCCGATGAGTGGCGCCTGCACCATCAGGGTGGTTCGATCGGCTATGCCGGCCGGGAGCGCATCGCCACACCGGATGACGCCACGACCATCCAGGTCGATATGGCCTTCGCCTGGAATCCCTCGATCCGCGGCGCCAAGGCTGAGGCGACGGACCTGCTCCGCGACGACGGCCTGGAGACCCTCATCGGCTGATCGACAGGCTGCGCGACGGGTCAGACGTCGCGCGCCTGGGCGATGACGTCGTGGCCGAAACGCTCGATGGAGTCGCTGTCGGCAAGTCGCGGAAGGACGAAGAAGACGCCCTGAGCGCCCGCCTCGGCGAGCCTGGCCGTGCGCTCCAGAAGCACCCCCGGCTCGGCCGTCTGGCCACGCCGGCCAGCCGCGTCGGACATGTCCAACCCGCAGAAGCGTTCGATCTGGTCGAAGTCCCGGCCGATGTCATCACAGTGGCGTCGCAGGACCTCCATCTTGTGGCGCATGACGTCTGGATCGGCCGTCGTCTGATGGGTGGCATCGCCGTACTGGGCGACGAAGCGCAGTGTCTTTCGCTCGCCGCCACCACCGATGAGGATGGGCGGATGAGGTCTCTGCACGGGCGGCGGCGAATCCATCTGCTCCGAGAGCTGGACGCGCTTACCCTGGAATGGACCGGTCTCACCTTGCCAGGCGCGATGGGCGAGTTGAAGCGTCTCTTCCAGGATCTCGAAGCGGTCCGTCCAGGTGCCGTACTCCACCCCGAACGCAGCGTGCTCGCGCTCGTTCCAGGCGGCGCCGATGCCCAGGTAAGCTCGCCCTGTGGAAAGGACATCCAGCGTCGTCGCCTGCTTCACGAGGACGGCCGGCGGCCGGTAGGTGACGCCTGTCACCAGGGTGCCCAGCTTGATGCGCTCGGTCGCCGCCGCTAGGTAGGCCAGCATCAGCCAGCCCTCCAGGATGGGTTGCTCCCACTTGCGCAACTGGATGAAGTGGTCCCACACCCACAGTGAGTGGAAACCTGCCGCTTCCGCTCGTTTCCCGATGGCGGCCAGGTGGCGGCCCATCTCGGGGCCTCCGCCGGGCCAGTCGAACTCGTTGATCTCCAGACCGAAATGCATGCCGTCCTCCGCTGTCGCTTGGCCGTCCGTGATGTCGTGACGGTATCCGATGGACGGTCAGCCCGGTGTGCGCGGTCCACCGGCCAGTCGAGCACGCAGCTCGGGGATGACATCGGTGGCGATGGTCCTTACCGTCACCTCGTCGGCTGGCGGTGGCAGGCCGGTCGTGAAGTCGGTGAAACCAAGTCGCGCGTGGTCTTCCACGAAGGCCCGATAGGTCGAAGGGTCGGTCATCTGCTGGCCACCTGTCCAGGTCGACCGCCGCACGCGCGCCGGATGGCGCCCGGACTCGCGACAGAGGCGCTCGAACCGGCGTGCCTGTCCGGCTATGTCCTCCCGGTTGCCCTCGGTGGCCGTGCCCGCGGTGGCTGGGAAGGTGTCCCAGATGTCAGCGAAGCGGGCAGCGATGGCGAGCGTCCGTGGGCGGTGCGCTGCGATAAGGAAGGGGACACGCGGCTGCTGTACCGAGCGAGGCTGAAAAGGCGCATCGTCGAGCGTGAACTGCCGGCCATGGAAGGTCGTGCGCTCGTGGCGCATGAGGCTATCGATGAGTTCGACCGTCTCCGCCAGCCGCGAGACGCGCTCCCCGCTCTTGGGAAAGGGCACGCCGTAGTGCCGGTGCTCCGGTTCATGCCAACCGGTACCCAGGCCCAGGATGAGCCGTCCGCCACTGATATGGTCGACCGTCACCGCCTGCTTGGCCAGCACCGCGGGGTGTCGAAAGGTATTGCTGGTGACCAGTACACCGATGCGCAGGCGGGAGGTGCGGGCGGCGAGCGCAGCGAGCAGCGACCAGGCCTCCAGCACTGGCTCCTCATCCGATCCGTCGGTCGGCTGGAGATGATCGACCAGAAAGGCCTGATCGAAGCCCAGCTCCTCAGCCCACTCGAAGCGCTCGAGGATGCGCGACCAGCTCGAGCCGGCCTGGCCGAGGAAGAGACCGAAGCGCGGAGCGGGTCGCTCGATGGAGCGTTCAAGCATCCACTTGGCCGTCGGGGAATACGAGGACCTTGCCACTCTTGCCCGACCAGAAGAGCTCATAGGCTTGGGCAAGCTCGTCGAGCGGGTAGCGATGCGTGACGGCCCGAGATGGCTCCAGTCGGCCATCGATGACAAGCTGTTGATTCTGCGGGTACTCGGCCGGATCGAAGTACTCGCTGCCCAGCATCTGCTTCTCGGGAGCGATCAGGTCCCGGCTCACATCGACCGCCAGCGCCACTGGCGAGTGGCCCAGGAATACGATTTTGCCGCCGGGCGCAACGAGGTCGAGCGCCTGTCGCTGGGCGGCCGGGTTGCCGGAGGCTTCCAGGACGAGGGGCGGTCCCTCGGGCAGCGCGGCATGCACCTGCACCGCGGCATCGAGGCCGCCAACGATGGGTTCGGCACCGAGGGTGGCGGCCATGGCCAAGCGGTGTGCGGAGGGGTCGAGGGCAAGGATGCGTTCGACGCCAAAGGCGCGCAGCGCCATGACGCAGCCCAGCCCGAGCGGCCCGGCACCCATGACCAGAGCGGCGGGCGGGGGAGTGTCAAAGGCACCGCAGCGGCGTAGAGCGTGCAGAGCCGTACCCGTCACGTCGAGCAGGAGCACCGCCGTCTCCGCTGGCAGCGTGGGCTGGAGCGGGAGAAAGCAACGCTCGGGCACCACCATGCGGTCGGCGAATCCACCGTCACGGTCGAAGCCGAGCATCGCTTCCTTGCTCAGGCACGCTCCACGGGCGCCGGATCGGCAGCGCGAGCATCGCCCACACCAGGCGACCAGGAAAACGGATCCGACAGCTCCGTGGGCGCCACGGGTCCCCGGCCCGGCGGCCACTATCCGTCCGGCCGTCTCGTGCCCCGGTGTCACGGCCGAGCCGTTCGTCCAGGCCGCTCGATCCGAGCCACACAACCCCACCGCGATGACGTCGAGCAGGAGCTCACCCGGTCCGGGGACCGGATCGGGGACCTCCTCGATGGTGATGCGACCATGGCCATGGAATCTGGCGCGGCGCATCAGCCGGTCGGCTGGGGCAAGCGGAGGTCAGGGTGAAGCATCGGTCCGAGGTGCACGCCGACGATCATGCCTCGGCTAGCGTCAAGGCACCTTGAAGCGCGGGTCGATGGCGTTGATGCAGGCCCCGCGGCTGAGCGATGGCCGGGTGACTCTGGGGGCCTATCGCCTCACCGACGCGCGAGCTCACCTGGCCGGAGAAGATGGCGAGCATTCCTTCCGGTTCCGCATGCCCCCATCGACACTGGCATCGGTCCGCCGGGCCATCGGGGCCTGGCAAAGCGACTGGCGGACCGGCGGCACCACGCGTGCCTTCGCCATCCGTTCGGCAGGCGGTCGACGGCTCATCGGCGGCTGCGAGTTGCGCATCGCCACGGCTGGTGACACAGCGGCAGCTCCGGACGGGGAGGCACAGATCTCTTATTGGGTCTTTCCATCGCATCGCCGCCAAGGCTACGGCAGTCGAGCCGTATCGCTACTCGCCGGCTGGGCGTTCGACGAGTTGCCCATAGCCTCGATCATCGCGTATGTCGAGGCCGACAACCTCGGGTCGCGCGGCGTCCTGACGGCGTGCGGATTCCTCGAGGAAGGCTCGCGGCGATGGCCGGACGGCGTGGAACTCCTGTGTTACCGACGAGTCCGTCCGGCGCCGGCTGATCAGTGACGCTGCCCGACGTTGAGCCTGGTGCTTCATCCCGTCGCCGCCGAGGTCAGGGCTGGGGGCTGGCTGGCGAGGGCGCGCCGGAGGGGGTGCCATCGCCGATGCGGGGCCAACCGTCGACGTACTCGACCGGCTCGATGAGCATCGGGCGGCGCACGAACCTTTCCGCTGGATCATCCGTGTCGAGGAAGAAGTGGTCCACGTCCACGGCGTGATAGACGATCCATTCGTGGCCCGAGGCATCCGTGACCAGGCTGTTGTGACCAGGCCCGATCCAGTCGGCATCCTTCTCCAGGATGACGCTGTCCGGTTCGTCGGTCGACTGTTCAAGGGTCATGAAGGGACCGGTGGGGCTCTCCGAGCGGGCCACCAGGACGGCGTAGTTGACCGGCTCGCAGCACGAGTCGCCGGAGTAATAGAGGTAGTAGTAGGGCTCCTTGTAGGTGACCCAGGCACCCTCCACCAGACACGAGTAGTCGTAGAAGCAGTTCGCCTCGACGAGGGTGGTCGGACTGCTGCCGGCCGCGAATGACAGCCCGTCGGCGGCCAGCTCCTGGACCTTGATCGGTCCGAAGCCAGAGCCCCAGTAGAGCAGCCAGCGACCGTCCCGGGGGTCCCGGAATGCCATCGGATCGATGTTCTCGAAGCCAGGCCCGCACCCGAATGCTTGTCCGACGTCAGTGAACGGGCCCTCTGGCGCGTTGGCCGTCGCGACCGCGAGGCACAGTCCCGGATCCGTGTCGGTCGTGCCCACCGGATCGGGCCGGGCGGAGTAGTACATCACGAAGCGGCCGTCGCGCTGCGAGACGTGAGGCGCCCAGAAGTCCTGCGTCGTGTTCGCCCAGCGAGGCTTCTCCGGCAGCGCGTCCCCCAGGTGTTCCCAGCTGGCCAGATCGCGCGACCGGGCGACCTGGATGTTGACATCTACCCCGTCCACGAAGCTCTGGGTGGCATAGGCGTAGTACCACCCGTCGGTCGTGCGTAGCACGCCTGGATCGGGGAAGTCCTGATCGAGTACCGGGTTGGCGTAGCTCACTCGCGCGCCGCCTGGCAGTCCCAGGGCACTGCGCAGCCCAGGCAGGAAGAGGACTGCCGCCGCGATGGCCACGGTCGCCCCGATGAGAACGACCACGATGGCGATGACGATGCGCAGTCGGGCGCGGCGACCGTCGGGCACGGTCATCCGCGGATGCCAACCGAGGCGATCCCTCCGATGAGCCGCTTCTGGGACAGGAAATAGATGATCAGGGGCGGGATGATGGCGACCAGATTGGCGGCCATCACGATGTTCCACTTGGTGCCGACCTTGGTCACTTCGGTGGCCAGCGCCGTCGCCACGGGGTAACGCTGTGGATCGAGGATGTAGATGACCGGACCGAAGAAGTCGTTCCAGGTGCCCAGGAATGTGAACACGGCCACCACCACCAGGACCGGCGCAGTGAGTGGCAGGATGATGTGACGGTAGATCTGAAGGTGGCTCGCTCCGTCGACGCGAGCTGCTTCATCCAGCTCCTTGGGTATCGTCCGCATGTACTGGCGTAACAGGAAGATGAAGAAGGCGTTGCCCAGGAACGAGGGCACCACGAGCGGGAGATAGCTGGCGTAGGTGCCGATGCCGGGCAGGTCGGCGCCATACCAGCCGAGCTCGTTGAAGATCAGGAACTGGGGCAACAGGAGGACGGGCGCCGGCAGCAGCATCGTCGCGATGAGCAGGCCGAACATCTTCTCTCGACCGCGAAAGCGGAGCCGCGCGAATGGGTATGCGATGAGCGAGTTGGAGATGACCGCGCCGACGATGTTCACGGCGCACAGCAGGAAGCTGTTGAAGGCGTACAGGATGTAGGGATTGAGTGGGTTGAACAACGCCTCGGAGAACGTCTCCAGCCGGAAGTGCTCGGTGGGGAACCAGTCCGGCGGGAAGGTGAAGACGGGTGCCGTGTCCGGTTTCAGGGCGGCCGTGACCATCCACGAGATGGGCAGCAGGATGAACGACGAAAGAAGCAGCAACAGGCCGTATATGGCGACCGTGCGCAGGATGCGCTTGAAGCGTGGCCAGCCGGGACGGCGGGCCGCCACGGCCGGCGTGGTGATGGCCCGAGCCGGGGCGGTCATCGCGGACCCTCCGTCTCGTAGTAGACGAAACGCTTCTCGAAGCGGAAGACGAAGGCGACCAACAGGACGCCGGCGATGGTAAGCAGCCAGGCAAGGGCGGAGCCATAGCCGTACTGGCCGTCGCGGAACGACTCCAGATAGACGTAGTACATGTAGAAGAGCAGCGAATCATCCGGCCCCGCGTTCTTGGAGCCGCCCGACACGACCCAGATCTGGGCGAACACCAGCAGCGCGTCTATGACCGCGTTCACGGTCAGGAAGAAGAGGGTCGGTGAGAGCATCGGCAGAGTGATGTTGCGGAACTTCGCCCAGCCACCGGCCCCGTCGATGGAGGCTGCCTCATACAGGTGCGGCGGGATGTTCTGAAGGCCGGCCAGGAAGATGACGGCGCTGCCGCCGATGCCCCACAAGCCCATCACGGCAAGAGCCGGCATGGCCCAGTCAGGGCTCCGGAACCACTGTGGTGGATCGGCCACCCCGGCTGCCCTCAGGAAGCCGTTGATGGCCCCCAGATCGGGGTTGAAGAGGTTGATCCAAAGCACCGTGACGGCTACCCCTGAGAGGACAGCCGGCACGTACAGGATGGTCCGGAAGAAGTTCATCCCGCGAAGCCGCTGGTTGAGCAGCAGCGAAAGGATCAGCCCGGTGAAGAGGAACAGGGGCGTCGTCAGCAGGATCCAGCGGACCGTCACCTCGACCGCCTTGCGGAACTGTGCGTCGTCGGTGAAGATCTCCACGAAGTTGTCGAGTCCGATGAAATCGGCCTGCCCCGGTCGCAGGTAGAAAGCGTCGGTCAGGCTGATCCAGATGGCGTAGAGCAGGGGGATCGCTATCAGCAGCAGTAGCCCGCCGAACCAGGGCAGGAGGAACGCGTAGGCGACGCGCTCCTCCTTGCGAGACTCCTTGGACGATCGGTCGACCGGCGGCGTGGCGCCGCCCCGTCGACCCACAAGACCGACTGCCATCGTCTACCTCGCCTGCTAAGCGCTGCTACACCGGTCTGGTTACTCGGCCAGCTCCTCCCAATCGACCCACACCTCATCAGCCTGTTCCTGGGCCGTGGCCGCCATCTCTTCCAGGATGGGTCGCGAATCGGTCTGGTTCTCGATGGTCATCAGACGGTTGACTTCGGCGGGGTCCCAGGCGTCGATGCCGGGCGGCACGAAGACCTGCGGCTGGGCGTGCTGGAGGACGGCCAGGTACTCCGCCTTTACCGGGTCATCTTCGCCATAGCCGACTTCCTCAGCGAGCGTGAAGTCGAGCGCCGGATCGGAGGTCTCTTCCATGCGGATGCGCTGAGCGTCAGTGGCCAGGAAGCGCAGGAAAGCCAGCGCCCCGGCCTGGTTGGGCGAGCTCACGAACGTCCCGTACGGGGCGGTGAAGGTGTCGACGAATGACTCGCCCTCCTTGATGACGTAGAAGGGCGCCAGGCCGAAGGTTATGTCGTTGTCCTGATACTTGGGGATCTCCGTGAAGTCGGTCCAGGTGATACCCAGCCGACCCTCGGCGAAGAGATCCGATTCAGACGCCTGCTCCAGGGCGTCGGGGCTTGGTGCGTTGCCGTCGCGGATGACCTGCGTGCCCATATCCCACGCCGCGATCATCTCTTCGGAGTTTATGTTGCCAAGGGGAGTGCGACCATCGGGACCGAAGACGTCCTTGCCCTGGATGCCAAAGCCCCACTCTGGCATGGAGCAGCCGTAGATCGTTTGAGCCGGATCAGCGTTGGGCTGGGCGAGCCCGTTGCACAGATCGACGTACTCGCTGATGTGCATCGAGGCGTCCGTGCCCGGGTATTCGACTTCAGCGGCGTCGAAGAGATCCTTGTTGTAGACGAGGACGTTGCCGCCAAGGAAGTCGCCGATGCCGTAGATAGGCGGGGTCGAGGGGTCGCCGTCCTCTGTCCCGCGCGCCAGACCACCAGGATTGAAGTCCTCCGCAGCGACGCCCCACTGGTCGAAGTACTGGGACAGGTCCTCCACCAGGCCTGCCTGCATCCAGCCGCGATCCTCGATGACGGCTACATCGGGCGGTGCGCCTCCCTGAAGCGCGGTGTTGATGCCTTGGAAGTAGG
>JACCYW010000056.1 GCA_013696275.1 Chloroflexota bacterium
TGCCGGGGAGTTTCGGCGGTGACGCCTACGGTACCTTCGCGAATGCCACGGCCGGCGACATCGCCACCCAGCTAGGGCGCTCGGCCCACCTCCCGTGTCCCTGCCTGGGAACAGATGGCGACGTCCATACCAACACCGTCGACACGGTCAAGGCCGGGGACGCCTTCCGGGCGGCGACCGTCGAGACCTCGGCCTATGCCGAGAAGTTCGCGAACATGAGCGCCAGGGTCCGCATGACAGCGACCGTGGAGGACGTCCGGGCTCTGGACGGCTTGATCATGGCCGACCTCATCGAGGCCAGGGCGACCGTTGATGCCACCACAGGAAACCTCTCCGCGAGGCCGAACGGTTCGCGCTTCGTCGGTCTGACGATCGGCGGGCGAGCCATCGCTACCGTCAGCCAAGGCCAGCGCATCAATCTGCCCGGCTTCGGGTTCGTCAAGCTCAACAACGTCAAGCGCTACGGCGATGGTGAGAACCGCCTCGGCATCAGGGTGGAGATGATGCGCATCTCCATCACCCGCCAGAACTCACTCGATATCCCGGTCGGTACCAAGATCATCGTCGCGCAGGCCGAGGCGGCCTACGATCGAGACGATCCCATCGGCTTCGCTGGAGGCGCCGCATGGGCGTCCGATGCCACGTCATCGGTGGCCACCGTGGAGAACCGCTTCGGCAAGTCCGCAGCGGAGTACTTCGGCTGCCTTGGCAGCGGTGATGTATACCGGAGCAACAACGTCGAGACGGTGAATGTCCCGGGTCTTCTCGACACCGCAACGGGCCTCACCACGCTCAAGGGTCACGTCGACTCGAACGACATCCTCGCCAGGGGCACCTCCCGCCTGGAGAATGTGGACCTGTTGGATGGTTTCCTGCGCGCTGACGTCATCAAGGGCGTCGCGCGGACCACCTACACACCGGCCGGCGGGGGAGCTGCCTCCTTCAACGGCTCGAGTTTCGTCAACCTGCGGGTCCTGGGCGTCGCGATCGGCGACGATGTCGCGCCCAACACTCGCATCGACGTGGCCGGTGTGGGATACCTCATCCTCTTCGAGACGGCCAGCTCGGCCGACGCGGACGGCTCGCGCGCAGCCGTGACCATGGTCCACCTGTACGTCGACACCGCGAACCTGCTGGGCCTGCCAGTGGGCACCGAGGTGCGGCTCGCCTTCGCCCGGACCTACACCCTCGCCAACTGACCCTCCGAAGCTGAGGCGGTGCCAGCACCCTAGGTGCGGCACCGCCTCTTTTTGCTACCCGGCGCCTGCATCCAGCATCGTCGACGCCGAGGCGAACAGCCAGCAACGGCGGCCCCGCCCGGGTCTCGTCACGCTGGTGGGTCACGAAACGGGCGCGGGTTACGGGCACTCCGGTCGGCCACCCCTGAACCATCGGCGGTGCCACTCGCCGTGCTAGAGAAGGAGGTAGCCGAAGCGGTCGGCGGCCCGTCTTAGCGGCAGCACTAATCCCGTGTGAGAGAGCGGTTCGTTGAACAGGGGCCGCGGCGGCATGGTGGGTGCAGCACGCTCGTAGAGCATGATGTTGATCCCGCTGATGCCAGATGCGGCGGAGGGATAGAGCACACCGTCCAGATGCGGGTAGCTTAGGTAGATCTTGCGTGACCATGCCTGCGCCTGGGTGTGGGAGCCGGTGTTCAGGATCTGCGTCACCCCGGCACGCGCAGGCCAGCTATCACGCAGGTCCAGCAGGCGCAACGATCGCTCGAGCTGGAAGGCGGCCAGATAGGGCGCGCGGTCGTGACGATCGATGACTCGCGTCCCCTGGACGATCTCCGCGAGACATGTCTCGATGGCTGTCGATCCGTGCGCTGCGTAGAGGGTGCCTCGACTCTTGGAGGTCGACTTGGGAGGCAGGTGGTGATCGAAGCGCCCGCCGACGAGCGGTCCGCGTGAACGGAAGCTTCGCCAGGTACCAGGATGCGCCCCACCGCTGAAGTACACCCGCCACGCTTGACCGCCGATCTGCGCGATGTCATCGGAGCTCAGGTCGGGGAGCCTGGCCGGTGGCGACGGGAACGTGGCCACGAATGGCGAGGCTACAGGTCGGCGGCGATCGACCGCGCTCGCTTGACATCGCCACCGCTGCGCAGCCAGACGATGGGCGACACGGGCCGATCAGTGATCTCCAGCTCTGTGTTGGGCAACGTGAGCCAGCGCCAGACCGACACCGGATGCAGTCCTTCCCGGAGCGCTCCCAGCACCTGACCCAGACCATGCACCTCGCCGTCTTCATCGAACTGGGCCAGCGGGATGCGCCAGCCTTCCTCCTGCCGGATACCGAAGAGCGTCCGCGCCCGAAGGCGCTGTCGGATACGACTGTCGTCCACGCCAAGTCGCTCGCTCGCGCCCGAGACATCCGTGGACGCCGCGAGCAGGGCCACATACATGCTGAGCGTCTCCGCGATAGGGTCGGGCTCATCGGTCCGCGGCGCCGAGAGATCGAGGCCGCCGCCTGCCAGGAGGGCCGACGCCCCGTTCTCGAACTGATCCGAAGGATCCCATCCGATGACCGGACCGCGGAGATCGCGTAGCGCCTCGCGGATGCGCGCCACGAACTCCACCGGTGCAGCCGTAACGCGAGCCTCTGCAAGGGTGGCCAGGAGCGCCTCGCCGACGGCGTGCGCCTGCTGGCGTTGGGCTTCCGCTCCTATCTCTGCCACTGTCGCACCTCCCGAACTCTCCCTCTGGGAGGTGATAGTAGACATCGACGATGTCGCAGTCAACCCCGCCCGCTGGGCTCAGCGAGCTATCAGCGGTCCTGCCGAGAACCCGCCCACTGCGGTGATGCGACTGATTGCTGCCCGCCGATGCTGGAGGCTCACAGAAACAGGCGCCGTTACGTACACTCCTGGTCCGGGCACGCGGGGGTCGGGACTAGGAGGTGGTTGATGGGTGTCTTCATCATCCGCGAGATGGTCGGTACCAGCCCGCGCTCATGGAGTGATGCCGCTCGCAAGGCCGTGGCCACGGCCTCCAACACGGTGCGTAACATCCGCGAGATCGAGGTGGTGAAGTCCAGCGCCACCGTGGTCGACGGCCAGATCAGCGAGTACCGCGTCGAGCTCAAGATCCACTTCGAGTACGAGGCAGGCGACTAACTCAGGCGCCGTCCTCCTCGCTTATAGCCCTGCCTCTGCCCGCGGGTCCACACCATGTCCACACCAAGACGTAAGCGCCCGATGAGTCCGACGTCCGAAGATTGGCGCATGGCTCAGTCGAGGGCGGCAACACCCGCTTCTCTCCGGCCCGGTGCCTTCAGCGCGGACGCCTCAAGAGGGGCATCCACGCATGCCCGCTCCATCGACGGCGAGACGGCAAGTCACCGGCACGACGAGCACGATGCAACGGCCGCCTCACTAAGCATCGTTCGCGGACCGATCATACGAAGCAAGATCCAGGCACCTCCGCTGCGAGAGCGAATGCTGCCTCGTAAGCGGCTCAATCGCTGGCTGGCGTCTCACGGCCACACCCGCCTACGGCTCATCATCGCCGACGCTGGGTATGGCAAATCCACGCTCATCGCCGACTACGTCCACCGAGCTGACGTGATGGCAATGTGGTATCGGCTCGACAGTAGCGACGGCGATTGGGTCACTCTCCTTAGTTACCTCGTCGCAGCCGGACGGGAGCTTCATCCCTCTTTCGCTGAGACGACTTCCGCACTACTGACAAGCATTAGCGTTACCAACGTAGGACGTGACATCGTCCTCGCATCCTACATCGCCGAGCTGGAGACGCTGTGCAGCAGGCCCGTCATCCTCGTTCTAGATGATTTCCATCTAGCCAACGATAGTGC
>JACCYW010000108.1 GCA_013696275.1 Chloroflexota bacterium
CCCCGCCCGCGGCACGGCAAGCCGCGCGCGACTGTGAGAACCTGCATACGTGGCCGGTCCTGGTGGGTCACGAAAGCGGCCCCGACTTGATCCTGTCTTCGCCCATCATCCTGCCCGATCACCCTGAGATCGCGCCGGAAAGCCCGACCGACCTGTTCGACGCGACCGAGATAGACGAGATCCTGACGCTGCGCATCCTGACGCTGACCGATGAGGAGAAACGAGAGGCCCGTGCCACCGACCCGCGCGCACGTCGCATCCTGGATCGTTCCGAGGAGATCCCACCGGAGATCTTCGAGCGCCTCCACGGGGCGATCCGTTCGATGAGCGGGCCAGCCGAGAACGGCGGCGGCGCGGACGGGTCGCCCGCGACCGAGAACGGGGCGCACGATCAGCACGCGGCGGAGGCCGGGCCGACCGATGTCGGCCCAGCCCAGATGGATGGACCCGAACTGCCACCCACCGAGCCGGTCGGATCGTGGGCGGATGACCCTTCGGCGCCATTCTGGGAGCCCGAAGCGCGAGTCCCGCCCGATCAGGCATCGGTCCAGATAGCCGGTCAGTCGGTCGGCAAGGGATCGCGGGTCCGTCTACGGCCGGCGCCTCACCGTGACACGATGGACATGTTCCTGGCCGACAAGGTCGGTCTGGTGACCGGCGTGTTCGAGAGCGTCGATGATGAGATCTTCGTTGCGCTGACCGTGGAGGACGATCCGGCCCGTGACCTGCACGACTGGTACGGTCGCTACCTCTACTTCCGGCCCGACGAGCTGGAACCGTTGGCGGATCGGGTGGCGAGCGACGCATGACCGGCCGCATCCTGATCGCCGGTGTGGGCAATATCTTCCTCGGCGATGACGGGTTCGGAGTGGAGGTCGTGCGGCGCCTCCGGACGGAACGACTGCCCGAGAACGTTTCCGTCGGAGACTTCGGTATCAAGGGCATCCATCTGGCCTACGAGTTGCTGGATGGCTACGAGACGCTCATCCTGATCGACGCTCTGCCAAGGGGGGAGGAACCAGGCACGGTCTTCCTGCTGAGACCCGATGTGGATGCCCTGCCCAGCATGCCCGCCGATGCGCACGGCATGGAGCCGGCGGCCATGTTCGCCTTTTTGCGGAGTCTGGGCGGCACCATCCCGCAGACATTCATCGTGGGCTGTGAGCCCATGGAGACCGAAGAGGCCATCGGTCTCAGCGCTCCTGTGGAGCGGGCGGTCGATGAAGCTGTCGACCTCGTCCGCCGTCTGCTGGAAGTATCCGATGTGGCCATGATGGAGGTCGAAGTGCCGGCGCCGGTGGTGCCGGGAGCGTAGAAGGAGGAACGAGATGGTGGCACGTTTAGCGGTCGGCGCATGGGTGGCCGTGATCGCCGCAGCTGTAGCGGTTACGTTGGCGATGGTCATCCCATCGATCCCCGACATCGCTCGGTACATGAAGATCAGGGCGATGTGATGGCGCTGGCCAGAAGCAGCAGGTGAGGCGCGATGCATGAGCTGGGCATCTGTCAGGAACTCGTCGAGGCCGCCTTGCGACGGTCCGCTGGGCGGCCCGTGACGGGGGTCCGGATCCGTGTCGGTTCCCTGCATCGGGTCGATGGACCGTCTATGGCCCAGGCCTTCGAGTTGCTCACGGAGGGCACCGAACTGGAGGGGGCGGATCTCGACCTGGTCGTCGTGCCTGCCCAGGCAACCTGTGGCAGCTGTGGGCGGACCACGCCGTCTGACGGTCCGCAGCAGGCCTGTCCAGGCTGCGGAGCGTTGGATCCCCGCCTGTCCGGCGGAGACGACCTCCTTCTCGAGTCGATCCGACTAGCACCGGCCATGGCGGCCGGATCCGCGGTCTAGCTAGCCATGTGTCTGGGCATCCCTGGACGGATCATCGACTTCAGTGACAAGCACCCCGACCTGGCCCGCGTCGATGTCCATGGCGTGACCCGTGACATCAACATGGCCCTCCTCGCCGATGCCCCTCCGGTGGTCGGTGACTGGATCCTGATCCATCTCGGGTTCGCCCTCGAGCGGTTGGATGCGGAGCAGGCTAGGGAGGCCCAGTCGGCGCTGGTCGATCTGGCATGAGGAGGGTGAGTTGAACCCAGGTACCACCCCGGTCGAGAATGTCAGCCGCCCGCCTGAGTCGCCGGCACCCATCAGCAGCCCGACCGACGACGAGCTCGGCTCGGTGTCTCGCGCGACGCCCGGACCGCTGCTCTTCGCGCGCTTCGCGTACCCGCCCAACGAGCTGGGCTATTGCGGGCCGTCCGACAGCCGGGCGCTCTTCGACTATGGCGCCGCCGGCTTCGTCGATCCCGGCCTTGTCCAGCTGGCCAAGGGCTTTGCCGGTGCTTGGCCGTATCTCGAGCTCATCGCCCGTGGCAGCGGCATCAGCGACCCGCTCGACCGTCGAGTCGTGGAGGCGTACTGGCTGGGCAACGACCTTCTGCCATCGATCGACATGCAACTCTTCGGCAATTCCCTGCTGGAGAGATTCCGACGCCGCGCCGGGGCTGGCTGGGGACACCTTTCGGAGGCCATCCCGGTCGGTGCCATGCCCAACCATAGTTACCATGTCTTCGGTATCTATCCATGGGTCGGGCTGCTAGGTGCTGATCGCGGCGAGACGCCGCTGCACGTGTTGGATCGGTGCCGCATCCGGTGGGGTCAGATCGTCTCCACTGATGGAGACCAGGCTGTTGTGCTGTCGCGGCCGCTCACGTTCGACGGTCACGATGTCGGGCTTGGCGAGGCGAGAGCGGAGCAGGTCACGTGCGGCGTGGGAGGGACCTCGCTGACGGCGCGATATCGGCCGGGGGAATGGGTCGCCTGTCATTGGGGCTGGGTGTGCGATCGCCTCAGTCGGCGCCAGTTGAGCAACCTGCGGCGGTTCACACTCAACCAGTTCGACATCACCAATCGCCGGGTTGCGCACTCCGGTCCGGCCGAGAGCCTGGCATAGGCGGCCGAGTGCGGAGCGAGGAGGGGACCTAGCCCAGCAGCGACGCATGCACTCCCCGCCAGCGTGGCAAGCCGAGCGCGATCCAAGGTCGGCTCGAGGTCTTCCGCTCAGTCCACAGGAGCGCATCCATGAAGCCCCGACTCAGTGCCGGCCTGCTCGTGCCGGCCCTTCTCCTGGCCGCTTGTACCAGTGGCCCCCCGACCCCGCCAGCCGCCAGCGGCGGCGACCAAGTGGTGCGGCTCTATACATCGGTCACCCAGGCCACCGTAGACGCGGTCGTAGGCGGATTCGGCGCCCAGGCGGCGGGGACGGAAGTGGAGGTCTTCCGGGCTCCGACAGGCGAGCTGGCAGCCCGCATCGCCGCCGAGCAGCGTGAGGGCGGACTCCGCGCCGACGTGCTGTGGCTGACCGATCCGCTTTCCATGGCGGAGTACGACAGCCAGGGTCTGCTGGCTGCCTGGCAGCCAACGGAGGCGGAGGGCATCCCCGCTGAGTACCGCTCTGAGCGGTAC
>JACCYW010000112.1 GCA_013696275.1 Chloroflexota bacterium
CACCCTCCTGCTGGCGCTGCCTGAGGCCATCGCTGCTGCGTCGGAGACTCGCAGGGAGGAACTCTGCCGGATGGTCGTCCAGCAGGTGGTTGTCAGCGACCGGGGCATCGCCTTGATCGAGTGGACGTCCCCGATGCGGCCCTTCCTGGAAGAGCGGCGGGAGTGCCCCCAAGGGGATTCGAACCCCTGATCTCCACCTTGAAAGGGTGGCGTCCTAGGCCTCTAGACGATGGGGGCGTGGACGGCTGAGTCTACCCGTCCGGGAGAGTCGATCAGGTCTCGCCAGATACCCAAGCGACGGGCCGTGAGCCGAGCGGTGCCGCCTGGGTCCTGCCATCTGCCTCCCGTGCCTCTCATGAGTAAGTGGCCCAAGACGACCCACCACATCGACGTATGACCCTCCGGATGCGTAGGTGCAGGCACAGGAGGGGCGGTCCGGCACAGGATGCTGCCAGTGCAACGGTGGCAGAAGCCGGGCAGCGACCGTCGTCGTGGCGGCCCGACGCCCCTTACAGCGGTCTCGCCAGCAGCCCGAAGATGACCGCCGCGCTGAGACTGCCCGACGCAAGCAGGGCGCAGACGCCGCCCAGCAGCGCTGAGCCTACAGAGACCGCGCCGCGTCCGGCCGAACCAGCACGCACCGAGGCCACCGCCAGACGAAAGGAGATGAGCGCGAGCGTCACGCCGAGCACCGCCAGGCCAGCGACGGTGAATGCGATGGTGCTGCCGGTACGATCGAGGAAGAGGCCGTATACGACGACAGCTGCCGAGCCCACCAACGCAAGGAAGAGGACGACGCGCGCGGGCGTCACCCGCCGGCACCACCCGGCGTGCCCATCGTCCGATGGTAGACGGCCAGCTTGTACTCCAGGCGAGGTCGGCGCATCCCGGCGGCGACCGCCGTCCCCCGCTCACCGAACACCGGGACCAGCAGGTCGTGTGCCTCGTCGATCGAGTCGAAGGTCCACCAGCAGTGCAGCACCCGGAGCTTGAAGTCGTGCATCAGGAACCATCCGTCGCGCCGACTCCAGGCGATCTGCTCCCGCTCGCGATCCTCATCGGCCAGCAAGCCGACGACGTCGTCGCGCCCATAGTCGTGCACGACCACCAGTCGACCGCCTGGCCGCAGTGCCCGCTCAGCGTCGTGGATCTGGCCCTCGGAGTCGGGCGACGCGCCCCGGAAGCCTGCCCACATGCTGACCACCAGATCAGCCAGTCCCGCCGGTAGCGAGTTCATGGCCAGGCCGGGCAGCATGCTCAGGCGCCCCCCGAGCTCCTCCAACTGTCTGGCCCGAAGCCCCTGGTCGGAGTCAAGCAGCACCACTCGCTGGCCGGCCACGGGGCCCAACTCATGGATCGCGCGCGGGATCTTGCCCTCGCGGTCGACGGCGGCTTCCAGGGCTCCACGTTGCGGTCGATCGGCGACCTTGAAAGAGAAGTCGGCCATCGTGCTGCGAGCCTATCTGAGACGGACGTAAGGCGCCGGCGCCGGTGAGCGGTCCGGAGGCTGCCTGAGCAGTAGCGACCCGCGTGCTGGCACGTGCAGTGACAACCCGTTCTCCGACCGTTCGACCCTCCCCCGCTCGCCGTCCGGCCAGCCGCCCCACTCGACCGGCTGCAGCGGTCGATCCTGGACCGCCGCTACATCGATGGCCAGTGAGGCCTCTTGCGCTCCATTGTTGAGCGCGATCACGAAGGACTCGCTCTCATCGTGGCGCGAATACGCCACGGCCGAGCCACCAGCGGCCAGTACATCGAACTTCCCATGGCGAAGCACGGGATGGGCATTGCGGAGCGCGATCGCACCCTTGATGAAGGCGCGCCGCTCGTTATCCCAGGTGGCTGGGTCGGCCGGGAACGATCTTCGGCAGTCGGGATCCGGCCCGCCCTCCATGCCGATCTCATCGCCGTAGTAGACACACGGCGCTCCTGGCAGGGTCATCTGGACCAACGTCGCCATCCGGTGCGCCGCGATGTCCCCGCCGCACATCGTCACGAAGCGAGGGGTGTCGTGGCTGTCGAGCAGGTTCAGCTGAGCACGGACGACGTCGGCATCGTAGGCGGCCATCAGTCGCTCCAACTCGCTCCCGAAGGCCGGCCCATCGAGCATCCGTATCGTCTCGCGGTACTGATCCTGGCCGGCCACCAGGCCCCAGTCGATCGACGCGCCTCCGCAATAGCCTATGAGCGCTTCGGTCAGCGGATAGTTCATGAGCGCGCCGAAGAGTCCCTCCGATGTCCAGTCGGGGCGGACCTGCCAGATCTCGCCCACCAGATAGGTGTCCGGATCGACCTCTCTGCAGCGCTGGCGGAACTCGCGCCAGAAAGCCTGATCGACCTCGGCAGGCACATCCAATCTCCAGCCGTCGGCGCCGAAACGCAGCCAGCGCTGAGCGATATCGAGCAGATGGGCACGCGCTGGCGGATGGTCGACGTTGATCTTGGGCAGGGCGGGCAGGTCCCACCAGCTCCGGTAGCCGAGCATGCGCTCGGAAGCCAGACCAGACGCCAGGCTCTCGGTCGAAGCCATCCGCCGCATCTCGGCGACGAGCTCCTCGCTCGGATAGGCCTGCAGAGCTCGGCCCTGATCGAGCCGGTTTGGATCGAGGTAGAACCAGTCCCGATATGGTGATGACATGCCGTTCTCCATCACATGATGGAAGGGCAGCCAGCCGCGACCGGAGTGGTTGAAGACTCCATCCAGGATGACCTTCATGGCGCGCTCGTGACAGGCGTCCAGCAGCGCGCGCAGGGCGGCGTCACCACCAAGCAGCGGGTCGACGTGCTCATAGTCATCGGTGTGGTAGCGGTGGTTGGCAGCCGAACTGAAGATCGGGTTCAGATAGAGGGCGGTGATGCCCAGGTCGACCAGGTCGTCCAAGCGGTCGACTATCCCGAGCAGGTCGCCGCCCTTGAAGCCATGGGTGGTCGGCGGTGCGTCCCACGGCTCCAGGGAGCCCGGCTTGGGCACCCGCTCCGAACGGGCGAATCGATCAGGAAAGATCTGGTAGAAGACCGCGTCGTGCACCCAGTGCGGCGTGTCGACGCTCACCGTGATCGATGGGTCAGCATCGTTCCTCGGCTTGTCCGCCTTGCGTGCCTAGCAACTCACCGTTCCTGGCTGGTACGTGCCGAACGACCACTGGAACCCGTCCGGGTCGAGGATCTCGCAGCGGAGATCGCCCCAGGCCGTTTCCTCGGGCGCGATCAGTGATGTCCCACCAGCCGCTACCGCCGTCTCGTGCATAACCCCGACAGCCTGATCCGACGCCAGTGTGATGACCGGGCCGCGCCCGGTGGCGCCGTTGATGGCACGCGGCACGTCGTATCCCTCGTGGTCCGTCTGGATCATGATCACCGTGTCGCCCAAGCGAAGCTCGGCATGGGCGATACCGCCCTGCTCATCCGGGAACTCCATGACCTTCTCGAACCCGATGGCGCGGCACAGCCACTCGATAGCGGCTGCCGGATCCTTGTAGCAGACGTACATCGGCAGTGTCGCTGGTCGTTCGCTGGTCATTCGTCCCCCTACGTGCGCCGGTGCCTCCGTTATACCTCGGCCCGCGACGAACCGTGGCGGGTGGACCAGGCGATGCTACAGGCGGCCGCGAGCTCATCGGCCGGGCTGCTCGCTGGGCGGCCGCTCGCTGGGCGGCTGCTCGCTGCGCGGACGGTAGGAC
>JACCYW010000124.1 GCA_013696275.1 Chloroflexota bacterium
GGTCGGGGCAAGATCGACCATCGAGGCGTGCGCGGTGACCTTGGCTGGAGCATCTGCTAGCCGGGCGTCCCAGCGCATCCAGAGCGGGATGTGCGTGGCGTAGGGCTTGGCCTTGTGGATGAGCCGATGATCACCCCAACCGATGCCGTTATCCGCCACCAGCATGAACAGGGTGTCCTCGAATCGCCCCTGCAGCTGCAGCTCTCCTACGACGGCTCCCAACATCTCATCGACCGACAGCAGCGCTCGGCATGCCTTCATCAGCGGCCATCCGTCCGGGTGCAGGCGGGCGATCGAAAGGTCCGCCACCCAGTCAGGTTTGTCGCTCACATCGGCTTCGGCATAGGCCGGACTCTTGTACCTGCCAACGCTCTGGCATCGGGCATCGCCGAGGTGTCGTGGGGCGACGATCGGCCCGGCGAAGATGTCCTCGCCGGCGTGCGGGGCATAGGTCGAGAGGAGCAGGAAGACGGGCGCGGACTGGGGCGCTTCGCGCAGGAAGCGGGTGGCTTGATCGCGCAACACATCGGTGTGGTAGTCGGCCGGCAGGGCCTTGTCGCGATGGACTTCCAGCGTGTCGTCGATCCACCAATCGGTCCAATAGCCGCCGGCCGTGATGGCCACGCGATCCCATCCTGGCGGCGTCTTGTCGGGCAGCACATTCAGGCGGTTCATGTACTTGCCGACGATGCCCGTCCAATAACCGCGCTCGTGCAGAGCGGTGGCCACCGTGACCTCGGGCTGGAAGACGGTCGGATCCTCGTTGTCCCGTACGCCGTGGTGGCGAGACCATAGCCCGGTCAGGAACGATGCCCGACCGGGACAGCACAGCGGGTCGTTGGCGAACATGTTGGTCCAGCGTTGACCGCCGTCAAGGAAGAGCGCGCGGATGTTGGGCGTCAGCGAGAAAAGGCGACGCGCCGGCTCCTGGGGTAGGTCGTCGACCATCAAGACCACGACGTTGGGCCCTGAGAGGAGTGGCACCTGCGCGGCGCTGGCCGTCGAGCCAGCACCCAGCAGGGTGAGGACCGCCAGCAGGATGGTCAGAACACCGGTCGTAGTTCGCGCCGATCGCATCGGACGCCACCTCCTTCTCGATGGATCGTGGAGCGGACCGGTCGACTCGAGGCCCCAGCCGGGGGCCCGACCCGGTCGATGTCATCCTCGCCACCGACCTCGGCCGAGTCAAGCGCCCGACCTAGGTACTCGCTCTTGGCGCCCGGTCCCCTACCCTACGCACGATGCCGGAGTTGCTTGTCGGGCCGTTGCTTCGTTGGGTCTCGGAGAGCGAAGCGACCGTATGGGTGGAAACGGATGCGGCCTGTGAGGTCGAGGTCCTTGGTCACGTCTCACCCACGTTCCATGTGGAGGGCCACCACTACGCCATAGTAGCGATAGGCGGGCTCAGCGCCGGGACGAGCTACCCATACCAGGTATCACTCGATGGGACGGTCCGCTGGCCTATCCCCGACTCGGGCTTCCCAGCCAGCGTCATCCGGACGCTCGATCCGTCCGAGACGGTCAGGCTGGTCTTCGGCTCGTGTCGCCTCTCGGTCCCGCACGAACCGCCCTTCACGACCGATCGACTCATCGACCGGCAGGGCCGCGGCCCGGATGCGCTGGCCGCATACGCCCGGCGACTGATCGATTCGCCCGGAGCGCCCTGGCCACAGGTGCTGATGCTGACCGGCGACCAGGTATACGCCGACGATGTCCCCGAAGCTACACGTGAGTTCATCGCCCAGCGGCGCGACACCTCTCGGCCACCTCACGAGTCGGTCGCTGACTTCCTCGAGTACACGCACCTCTATCGCATCTCATGGAGCGAGCCACTGACTCGCTGGCTGTTCTCCACCGTATCGACCTCCATGATCTTCGACGATCACGATGTCATCGACGACTGGAACATCTCGGCGGAGTGGGTCGCCGACATGCGTCGCGAGGCCTGGTGGGATGACCGCATCGTAGGCGCGTTCATGAGCTACTGGATCTACCAGCACCTGGGTAATCTGTCGGTCACCGAGCTGGCGGCCGATCCGGTCCTGCGGGCCGTGCGCGAGGCAGTGGACGGTGGACCGATACTGCGTCGCTTCGCCTTCATGGCCGACCGGGAGACCGCCGGCAGCCGGTGGGCCTATCGGCGCGACCTGGGCAGCGCCCGGCTGGTAGTGGTCGATTCGCGTGCCGCGCGTGTGCTGCAGGATGGGCAGCGCGAGATGATCGACGAAGCAGAATGGCGATGGGTGGAGGAGAACGTCACGGGCGATGTGGACCACCTGGTCATCGCCAGCTCGCTGCCGGTCCTGCTGGTGCCGGGCATGCATCACGTGCAGGCCTGGAGTGAACGCGTGGCGGCGGGCGCCTGGGGAGGCGTGGCCGCCCGCCTGGCCGAAAGGGTGCGGCGCGGGTTCGACTTGGAGCATTGGGCCGCCTTCGGCACCTCTTTCGAAAGGCTCTTCCAGCTCATCAGCGAGATCGGCGCCGGGCGAAGCGGCCGAGCCCCATCGAGCATCGTCTTCGTGTCCGGCGATGTGCACCACGGCTACCTGGCGCGGGTCGCCTTCCGCCGCCGGACAGGGGTCCGCAGCGCCGTCTATCAGGCGGTGTCATCGCCGTTGCGCAATCCGCTCGGCAAGGGCGAACGGATGGGCCAGCGCATCATCGCGTCTCGACTAGGCGGCGCCCTGACTCGCTTGCTGGCCCGGTCCGCCGGAGTCCCGTCGCCTATCGTCCGCTGGAAGCGTCTGGAGGGCCTGGTCTTCGACAACCAGATCGCCACGCTGGAGCTGCATGGCCGCAACGCTCTCTTGCGCGCCGAGCGGTCGGTGCCCAGCGACGCTCCCGAACGCGCCGCTCTCGAGACGATCTGGGAGCGGCGTCTGGCACCGGCACCGGCTGATGCGGCGAGCATGACCGTCGACAGCGACGGCCGACCGGCGGCCGAGGTCGACCCGAAAGCAGGCGCGGTGCGGTAGCCCGATCATCGCCCGGCCAGCGTGCCGACCGGGATCGGCTCCTCTGCTGCGACCGGGATGGCGAAGCGCGACGTGGCCAGCAGGCGGCCTGCCCCGGAGGCGTCGAGGGGCCTGGCCAGCAGGAAGCCCTGGAAGCGGTCGAAGTCCATCGACCGGACCCGATCGAGCTGCTCGGGGCGTTCGATGCCCTCGGCCACGACGGTCAGGCGGAGCGAATGGCCCAGAGCCACGATAGCCTCGGCCACCCGCGCATCTTCTTCGGTCCGGCCCATCACGGCCACGAGGGGTCGGGCGATCTTGATCACATCGACCGGGAAGCGGCCCAGGTAGCGCAAGGAGGAGAGTCCCACCCCGAAGCCGTCTAACGCGATCGACACGCCGAGCGCCTTGAGATCGCGCAGCCGGCTGGCGATCATCGGGTCCTCGGCCATCACCTGGACCTCCGAGAACTCCAGCGTGAGATGCGCGGGTAGCAGCGCCGAATCACGCAGGACCCCAGCCACGTCCTGTACGAAGTCAGGCTCGCGCAGCTGGCGGGTAGACACATTCACGCTCACGCCGGCCGGGTAAGGGGCGTCCCGATTCCACTTCCGTGCCTGGTGGCAGGCTTCACGCAGCACCCACCGGCCGATGGGCACGATGAGCCCGGATCCTTCCGCCAGAGGGATGAAGGCGCTCGGATCGATGGGCCCACGCAGCGGGTGGGCCCAGCGCAGGAGTGCCTCGAAGCCGACGACGCGGCCAGTCCGGAGATCGCTCATGGGCTGATATCGGATGGACAGATCTCCCCGCGACACAGCGCCGGTGAGGTCGTCGCGCAGCACCTGGCGATCGGTCAACTCCGCTTCCATCTGCGCATCGAACACGGCGAAGCGACCCTTGCCCCGCGTCTTGGCGGTGTACATGGCCACATCGGCATCATGCAGCAGCTCTTCCGCTGTCTGAGAGCGACCCCGGCCAGCCGCGATGCCGACGCTGGCCGTGGTGGTGACGACTCGGCCCTCGATGGTCATCGGCCGGCCGACTGACTCGATTATGCGCTCTGCTATGCGGACCACGCCGCCGATATCCTGGCCGTCCTCGATGAGAACGGCGAATTCATCACCGGACAGTCGCGCCGCCAGGTCCGACGGTCGGACGGAGGCGTCGATGGCGTCAGCCACGGTCCGCAGGACCTGATCGCCAGTGGCATGGCCGTGCGTGTCGTTGACACCCTTGAAGTCGTCCAGATCGATGAACAGCACGACCGGCAGGTCGCCCCGGCGCTGGCGTCGGACGAGCGACGCGGCCAGGCGCTCTTCGAACAGAGCGCGATTCGGCAGCCCGGTCAGGCTGTCATGCAGAGCCTGGTGGCGAAGCTGGTCCTTCAGGCGCGAGACATCGGACAGTGACCGACCAAGGCGACCGTTCTCGAGCGCCACTCCGGCATGATCGGCGATGGTCTGGAAGAGCCGCAGCTCATCGACCCGGAAGCTGCCCAGGGCGCCCATCCGATTGGCCATCACCAGCGTGCCCAGGAGTGAGCGCTCGCCCATCAACGGCACGACCATGGCGTCCCTGATGGGCGCATCGTTGATGCGATCGGAGCGCTCCTGTCCACGCGGCAAACGAGGGCTCAGGAAGGCGGTCGACCCCGAGATGGCGCGCAAACGAAGGGCATCCCGCTCGCCGTCGAGGCGCGTCGTGGTCAGGGTCTCGACCTCGTCGGTCGGCCCCAGGATGGTCCGCAGCGCGTGCTCGTGATCCTCGCCCGTGAAGAGCACGCACTCCGCGTACTCGGCTCGGAACGTGCTGCGCGCCTCGGTCAGGAGGGAGACGAGAGCACCCTCCAACTCGCCGGTCCCGCGCAGGATCCGGGTGGTGCCGTAGAGCAGTTCCAGGCTCTCGCGCTGGCCCTGCTCCGCGACGTACGCACGGTATGAGCGCCAGGCGACGCCACCCAACAGGGCAGGGATGGCCATCAGCCAGGCAGCTGTCGGTGCGACCCACAGCATGGTGATGCCTATCAGCGCCAGCGTCGTGTTGGTGGCCGCCACGGCCAGCCCGAAGCGGACCGCCTGGGGGATGCGCTTGCGATCGGATCGACCCTGGGCGAGCCAGATGGCGAGGTTCACGGCGAGCAGGCCGATGGCCGTCGAAGCCAGCGTGGCCACCAGAGCACCGACCCATATCAGCGGCTGGAGCGGCGTCGCAGGCCCAGCGTTGAGACCGACGAGGAGGTGGAAGAGGCCGACGCTGACAGCCGATCCAAGAAGGAAGAGGGCCATGTTGAAGCCGAATTTGAGGGCCGTCGGACGCCGGTGGATGAGCAGCCCGATGCCGGATCCGAGCACATGCGCCAACACGACGTCCTGCGGCGCAGCAAGGAAGAAGCCCAGGACCAGCGGGAGCTCGCTGAGCGAGAAGGAATGCGCCTCTCGCTGGAACTGGAGATGTACGACCCGGACCTCGACCAGGTAGAAGAGGATGGTGAGCAGCCACAATGGCAGCGTCACTGGCGCCACCAGAGCGGCTCGACCGTAGATGACCATGGTCGTGGCAGCGATGCCGATGAGGAGCATCGCGCAGGTCAGGAGCCAGACACGCTGAGCTCCGCGAAGACCGCTCAGCTGGCTGGCGGCGATGCGGCGGAGGAGGGGGCTGTGGCTGATGTCGGGGGCATGTAGCCGGGCGGTCACCTGGGTAGCGTCCATTCGACCCCATCGATGCTCGACGAGCCGTCGCTGCCAAGAACACTTCGCGTCCAATCGACGCCCAGACTGACCATCTCGCCGTCTGGGGTGACGGCGACTGGGCCGAGTGCGCCGACGAAAGCCGTCCACTCGATACCGTCCGGGTCTTCCACCCGATGTCGCGTCGGTGTCCCCTCACCAACGGTCTGCTCCTGCGCGAAGGAGCTCGCTGCATCTAGCTGATCATCAGGCCCCAGGCCTTCATCGGCGGCGACCGGGAGTGCCACTCCCAGGGCGAGCAGACTTCCCGCCATCGCCAGCAGTCCCCGTCGCATCATCGTTCGTCCCTTCGACATCCGGCGTTCCTCCTTGGCCGTCATCGTGGCTACCGGACGCGGTGCCAGCAACGGTGCCAAGGTACCGACCGGAGGGGTACCTCAGTACCGGGCGCCCGCCCTCCACGCTGGCCTGCAAGCGCCTCAGCCGTTACCGGGTGATGACCGGATGGTCCCGATCCCGAGGGATCCCTGGTACCGACCAGGCGGGAGCCCAGAACGCGAAGGTCCTGTAACTGGTGTGTTACTGTAGCCGACCGGTTACCAATCGCGCTCAACACGCCAAGGGAGCACCATCAAGATGAAGTCTTACGAAGCCAGCGCGACCATCGATGCCCCGCCAGAAGCCGTCTGGGCCATCCTGACCGATGGGCCCGGGATGGCTTCGTGGGACTCGGGGGTCGAGCGGGTCGACGGAAGGATCGCCCAGGGTGAGACCATCAAGGTCGTTTCGAAGGCTGCGCCGGGCAGGACCTTCCCGGTCAAGGTGACGTCCTTCCAGCCCGCCCGCAGCATGACCTGGACGGGTGGGATGCCGCTCGGACTATTCAAGGGCGAGCGTACTTTCAAGCTCACTCCTGCCCCCGGCGGCAGCACCGGATTCCATGTGCGTGAGGAATACACGGGTCCCCTGCTGCCGCTCGTGTGGCGCTCCATGCCCGACCTTGGACCCTCGTTCGACCAGTTCGCTGTCGGGCTCAAGGAACGGGCGGAGGGAATCTGAGCGATCCCGCAGCCGACCCGCGATCGGACGTCCTGGGCGACGCGTTCGGGGCGCTGAGCGACCCGCATCGGCGCGTCATCCTGGGATTGCTCGGCTCTGGCCAACGTTCGGTCGGTGAGCTCGCCGCAGCGCTGCCCATCAGCCGCCCCGCCGTATCGCGGCATCTGCGGCTCCTCCGGGAGGCTGGCCTGGTGGCTGAGCAGGCGCGTGGGACGCGCCGGATCTATCGCCTCCAGGAACAGGGTGTCGAGGCTGTGCAGGCGTACCTCGAGCAGGTCTGGGGTGAGGTGGGAGCCCGCTTCCGCCTGCTAGCCGACAGCAGTGGGCCAGGCGAGTCGAAGCCGTGATCGAACCTCTGACGCTCACGTTCGAGGTCCGCTGCTCCGCCGAAAGGGCTTTCCAGGTCTGGTCAGAGCGCATCTCGCAGTGGTGGCCGGCCGACCACACCGTGTCGGGTGAAGGAGACCTCCAGGTCATCCTGGAGGGTCGGGTAGGTGGCCGGATCTTCGAGCGGACCAAGGCCGGCTCGGAGTTCGAGTGGGGCGAGGTCACCGTCTGGGATCCACCTCGTCGGCTCGGCTACCTGTGGCATCTTCGCCGTGATCGCGCCGATGCCACAGAGGTGGAGATCACGTTCGTGCCGCAGAGGAGCGACGCCACCCGCGTGGAGATCGAGCATCGGGGATGGGAGAAGCTGGGCTCGGACGGCCAGACGTGGCGCGACCGGAACTTCGGCGGGTGGCAGACGCTGCTGCCGCACTTCATCCTGGCCACGACCGGTTCGGCTGGAACGGATGGTCACATCGGAGCAGGAGGTACGTGATGAATATGGACAGGGCCGCTGGCTCAGGCACGAAGGAAGACCCGTGGCTGCTGAAGACCCCGCCCGGCACAGCCGAGTACCAGATGTACCGCGACGAAGCGGCCGATCCGCCGTTGCTGATCTGTCAGGTCGGATCGACTCGGCTGACCTATCAGCTTCGATGCATCGACGATCTGAAGGCGATGCTTGACCAGCACGGCGACTGGATGCCGCTAGGGGCCGCCGATGAGAGCAAGCCGGCGGCGGAGGGCACGGTCGAGGGTTGGGGTCGCTCGGACAGCAACCCCGTCGGCGGTTGGTACGGCATGCGCAAGGGCTACCGCGGCCGATTCGGGATGTACGTCCCGCCGCTGATGGAGCGCCTCGGACTCGCCGAACTGACCCACGACGCCAAGAACAACCGGATGCGCGCCATCTGATCCGAGCCGACAGACCGGTGTCAGCGGCCCAAGATCGGACTGCGCTGTGTGCTGGCGATCGGCGTTCGCGTGGAACGCCGATCGCCTATCGCGGCTCGCGTATCGCGGCCGGGTCAGATCGTTCGGGGCGACTTCCTGAGCCGGAACATGATCAAGCTTCCGGCGACGCCGGCAGCGAGTAGCGCCACGAGCGCCATCAGTGGGGCCGGTAGCCGGCCGGAGTCATCGACCGCTCCGAGGGCATCGGTCGGCGGCATGTCGACCACATGCACCACGCCCTGCATGTAGTCGTGGATCTCGCAGTGGTAGGCGTAGTCACCGGCCGTGTCGAACGTCTCCTGATACGAGTCGTCCTCGGCCAACTCGGGCGAGTCGAGCGGGCCGCCAGCCGTGTCAGACGTCACCGTATGCGGAGCGTCACTACCGTTCTGCCAGGTGACCGTCTCGCCCATGGCGACGGTGATCTCTCCTGGCTCGAAGGAGTACCGCTCATCCTCCTCGAGGATGTCCACCGTCCCACCCGCCGCGGCCACACCAGCCACCGACAGCAGCAGGGCGAGAGTCGCAGCGAGAGCGCCGAGCATGACCATCGCTCGATGGACTCGCGCGCGAGAGTCGAAAGCCTCGGACATGGCTAACCTCCGATGGGGCGTTCGGACCAGCGCCGGGCGACGCATCGGCATCCGTGCGCTCCGCGATGGGATACGATCAGGATTCCGTGGCGGTTCTTGCCGCCGCCAGTCAGGGCGAAGAAGCGGAGCGGGAGAAGGGATTCGAACCCTCGACATCCTGCTTGGGAAGCAGACACTCTGCCAACTGAGTTACTCCCGCTCAGTGCCGGCTATCGTACCGCGCTGACCACCGCTAGTCTTCCTCCCGATGCGACGTGCACTGCTCTGGATGGCTCGCAACGCCTGGCTGCGTGACCACCTGCCCCGTCTGCCGTTCGCGCGTCGGGCGGTCCTCCGCTTCATGCCCGGTGAGTCGCTCGACGAAGCCTGGGCGGCAGCCGATCGACTGTTGCAGGACGGCCACGGTGTCCTGTTCACGCATCTGGGCGAGAACCTCGAGCGGCTCAGCGACGCAGAGCTGGTAGTCGCTCACTATCACCGGCTGCTCGACCGCGCAGCCACCAGCCGCCGTGCGCCGGAGATCAGCCTCAAGCTGACGCAACTGGGGCTGGACATCGACCCGGAGGCTGCATTCGCCCACGCCGAAGAGCTTGCCCGCCGGGCCAGCGAGGTGGCTTCCTTCCTGTGGCTCGACATGGAAGCCTCTGCGTACGTAGAGCGCACGCTCGCGGTGTATGAGCGACTTCGACAGACATACCCGCGCACCGGCATCTGCCTGCAGGCCTATCTGAAACGGACGGCGGCCGACTTCCAGCGCCTCTTGCCGCTCGACCCGGCCATCCGACTGGTGAAGGGCGCTTATGACGAGCCGGAGACGGTCGCTCTTCGAGCCAAGGCAGAGGTAGATGCCAACTTCCAGACCCTCGCCCTGTTGATGGCAGATGCGGCGCGTGACGGAAAGGTCCGACTCACCCTGGGCACCCACGACTCGGCCCTGCTGGCGCGCATCGCGGCAGCCACCCGAGCGAAGGGGATCTCACGTGACCGCATCGAGGTGCACATGCTGTACGGCATCCGAGAGTCCGAGCTGCGCCGGTTCGGCCGCGCTGGCTTCCCGACCGCCAGCCTGATCTCGTACGGCGAGGCCTGGTATGCCTGGTACATGCGGCGGCTCGCCGAAAGGCCAGCCAACGTGGTCTTCGCGCTCCGCCAGTTGCTGCCGTAGCGTTATGGTGCGTTCCGTGGCGACCTCGTCCGCGTCCTTCACCGGCTTCGGTCACGAGGCGCTCCAGTTCCTGGTGGACCTTGCCGGCAACAACGAGCGACCCTGGTTCCAGGCCCACAAGCAGGACTACGAGCGCCTGCTCAAACAACCACTCGAGGCACTCTGTGTGGCGCTCGCCGATCGGTTCTCCGCGCGCAACATCCCGCTCAGCGCCGACCCGGCGCGATCGCCCTTCCGCATCTACCGGGATGTCCGGTTCGCCAAGGACAAATCGCCCTACAAGACGCACATCGCGGCCAGCTTCCCGTGGGTCGGCGAGGGGACAGGCGTCGACGAAGCGGCCACGACTCCGCCTGCAAGCGAGGGCACGGCACGGACCGGAGGCCTGGCACGGATCGAGGGCCCGGCACGGACCGAGGGCACGGCACGGACCGGTGGCTCGCTCCGGGACGCTGGCGGCTACTTCCATCTTTCGGTGGAGTCGACCTTTGTGGGCGGCGGCATGTGGCACCCTGAGCCGGCGCGCCTGGCTGCCTTCCGCACGGCCGTGCTGACACGACCTCAGCGGGTGCTCGAGGCGATCGAGGAACCAGGCTTCGTGCGTGTCTTCGGCTCGGTCAGAGGCGATCAGCTCAAGCGGCCGCCCCAAGGAGTGCCCAAGGACCATCCACAGGTCGAGCTACTGAAGCTCAAGGACGTGGGCTTCTGGCGGGAGTTGACCGAGGAGCAGATAGCTTCGCCCCGGCTGCCTGACCTTCTGGCCGACACGTATGCGGCGGCACTGCCAGTCTTCCGGTTGCTAGCTCGACTCTGACCTACCTCCTGGCGCCTGTGGGCCGGTGAGCAGATCACCGGCGAGTATCACGTTCGACCTGCGACTGTCTTTTTTAATTATATAGTCAGGTGCACAGTAT
>JACCYW010000125.1 GCA_013696275.1 Chloroflexota bacterium
TGTCGGGATGGCCCTCGCCCGGCACCGCGTTGGTCCGGGAAGCCGCGAGCCGGCAGCGGGTGCAGACGCGGACCTCGGCGGCGATGGCATCCAACTTTGCCTGGCGCTCCTGCGGCGTGGCAGGCCGCTCACGGGGCGGCGCCGGGGTCGACACTGTCGTGGGGGTCGCGTGCTCCACGGACATGGCTCGCTCTTGGCGGGTTCCATCGGGCACCAGCGGATGATACCCGGCGGCCGTCACGTTGACATGATATGAGTGATGGCGCATGGTGGCGGTCACATGGCTGATCGCTCCATCGCCCGTTCCCTGGGCAGCCGGCTGGCTGAGATGCGCCGGTCGGCGGAGATGAGCCAGGCTGCGTTGGCGCAGCGATCAGGCATCCCGCAGAGTGAGATCAGCCGCATCGAACGCGGCCACACCATGCCGTCGATGGCGCGCGTGGAGCGCTTGACAGACGCCATGGGCGGACGCATCGAGCTGGTCGGGCCGCTCGAGCGTGTGCATCGCGCCGTCCGAGGACGTCCGGCTATCGCCGAGCCCGCCTGGGAGGATGTCATCGCAGCGGCCGTACGGCTTCAAGCGCACCTCCCCGGTACCACCCTCGTGGGCGGTACGGCGGCGGGCCTGCACGCGGCACACCGGCGATCGTCCGATGCCGATCACGTCCTGCGTGACCTGCGCGATCGATTCGATGCCGTGCGTGCTGAGCTGGAGGCGATCGTCGGCTGGCGGACCGCTCGATCCGTCCGACCTGTCCTGGTCCTTGGATCGCTCGACGGGATCGAGACGGGAGTGCGTCAGCTGCGACGCACAGAGGCATTGGAGACGGAGGTGCTGGAAACGGCCTACGGTCCGCTACGGCTGCCGACACGCGCCGAGATCACCCGCATCAAGGCGTACCTCATCCTTACCCGGAACGCGACCCGCGACTACCTGGACTTCGCCGCCTTGTTCTCGGGAGTGCCGGTGGCCGAAGCGCTGCCGTCGCTCGCGCCGCTGGACCGGCTCTACCCACAGGATGGAGACCGCGGAACGGTGCGCCAGCAACTGATCCGCCAGCTGGCAGAACCGTCCCCATGGGACCTCGACGGCGTCGATGTCGCCCAGTACAAGGGGCTCGTATCCCCTTGGACCGACTGGGAGGCCGTGACGGACGCCTGCCGACATGCCTCCGATGCGATGATGGAAGCCATCAGCGACGGACGGCCCGGTTGGGATGATGTAGGCGATCGATGAAGCACCGGCACCTGGATGCTGCGGGGTTCACCACGGCCGCCATCGATGACATCCTGGAACGGGGTCGGCTGACCGACTGGGTACCTCTGCTGCGCGAGGTCTGCCGCGACCCGTTCGGCCCAGCGGCGGAGCGGGTCATGCGGGTGGTGGAGCATCATCCGATGTATGGCACGAGCACCGTCTGGCGGCGCTTCGTGGCGCGTCGTCGGGCCGAAGTCTCGGTGAGCGGTCGCCCACTTCAGTAGGTATCGGGCCGCACGTCCGGTCCCGACCGTGTGCTCCAGATCGCGTACGTGCTGATAGACGCGGAGTCGGCCGAGTTCCTGTACCGGATATCTACCGAGTCGCCCCTCTGGCCAGGGTCGGTCGCGAATCAGCACGACCGCCCCGGAGATCGGGACGGTCGCGCTGTTGGGAGCCCTGGTCGTGCGCCGCGGCTGATGCCATGGCGTACGGTCGATCAGGCGGGTGTCTTGGCCAGGTGCCGCTGCATGGCCGCCCTGCGGGAGAGGTTGACCCGTCCCTGGCGGTCGATCTCGGTCACGACGACCATGATCTCATCGCCGACCTGGACGACGTCTTCCACGGTCGGAACGTGGTAGTCGGCCAGCTCACCGATGCGTACAAGGCCTTCTTTGCCGGGCAGGATCTCCACGAAGGCACCGAAGCCCATGATGCGCGTCACCTTGCCCAGGTAGAGCGTCCCGATCTCCACCTCGCGGGTGAGGCTCTCGATCCAGGCGATGGCTTTGCGCGAGTTGTCCTGGTTGACCGCAGAGACCTCCACGGACCCATCGTCCTGGACGTTGATCTCCGTGCCGGTCTCCTCCTGGATCTTGCGGATCGTCGCGCCACCCTTGCCGATGATGTCGCGGATCTTCTCGGGATTGATCTTGATGGTCGTGATGCGCGGCGCGAACTCACTGACGTCCGTGCGGGCTGCGGGTACGACCTCCGTCATCCGCTCCAGGATGAAGAGCCGCGCCACGCGCGCCTTCTCCAGTCCGGTCCGGATGATGGCCTCGTTGATACCGGTGACCTTGATATCCATCTGCAGGGCGGTGATGCCCTCTGCGGTACCGGTCACCTTGAAATCCATGTCTCCGAATGAGTCTTCCTTGCCCAGGATGTCGGTCAGGACGGCGAACCGGTCGCCCTCTGTCACCAGGCCCATCGCTGCGCCAGCGACCGGTGCCTTGATGGGTACCCCCGCATCCATGAGCGCCAGGGTCGACCCGCAGGTGGACGCCATGGAGGTCGAACCATTGGAGGTCACGCACTCGCTGACGACGCGGATGACATACGGAAAGTCGGCCTGATCGGGGAGCACCGGCAGGATGGCCCGCTCGGCGAGCGCGCCATGGCCGATCTCTCGCCGGCCTGGTCCACGCATCGGCTTGTTCTCACCGGTGCTGTAGGGCGGCATGTTGTAGTGGTGGAGGTAGCGCTTGGATTCGTCGGGACTGATGGTGTCGATGCGCTGGACGTCCGAAGAGGGTCCCAGCGTGGCGACCGACAGAGCCTGGGTCTGGCCGCGCGTAAAGAGCGCCGAGCCATGCGCTCGCGGCAGTAGCCCGACCTCGACCGAGATGGGTCTGATCGTATCGGCGTCCCGGCCATCCATGCGGACGTTCTCCGACAGGACCAGCTCGCGGACCACTTTCTTGTGTAGCAAGCCGGCCAGGTTCTTGGAGAAGCGCGCTACCTTCTTGGCCGCATCGAGAGCCTTGTCAGCGTCCTCTTGCGACCCGGCACCGACGCGTCCCCGGATCGACTCGGCGACCTGATCCTTGTAGATGCGGATCCGTTCCGGCAGGTCACTCGCGAGCCGCAGCAACAGCGCCGCGGTGGCCTCTGCGTCGGGCAGCGCCCGGTGGTTCGGCTCCGTTTCCACTTCGAAGTAGCGCGCCAGGTCGGCCAGCTTGTAGACGTCCTGATCGGGATACGCCTCGCGCATGAGCGTCAACGTGTCCAGGTATCGACCGACCTCTATCTTGGAGCCATCGGCCAGCGCGGACTCCAGGAAACCGATGTCGAAGCCGATGTTGTGGCCGACCAGCAGGTCGTCACCGGCCCACTCGATGAACTGCCGGGCAGCTTCATCGGGGCTTGGCTTGCCCTTGACGTCGGCATCGGTCAAGCCGTGGAGCTGACGACCGATGATGGGCAGGCCAGGATCCACCAGGGTCGACCAGCGATCCGTGATCGAGCCGCCCTTCACGCGCACGGCGCCGATCTCTACGATGGCGCCCATCTTCGTGTCGCGGCTGGTCGTCTCCAGATCGAAGACGACGAACGAGCGGTCCGCCTCGACGGCGGCCACGAAGTCGACGATGGACTCCGTGCTCGGCTCGATGAACGGCGTGCGCTTCTGCTTGCCGACCTGCTCGCGCAACTGCTCCTGGAGGTCGATGATGGGCGCCAGCGAACGGTGGGCGAACATGATCGCCTCCGCCATCACATCCTCGGGTAGGATCTGGGCGCCCGCCTCGACCATCATGATCGCGTCACGCGTCCCCGAGACGATCAGATCCAGTTCCGAGTCAGCGAGCTGGGTGTTGGTCGGGTTGAGCACGAACTCGCCATCCAGGCGACCGACCCTGACGGCCGCGATGGGGCCCAGGAAGGGGATCTCACTGATGGTCAGGGCGGCTGACGCCGCGATGGTCCCGATGATGTCGGGGTCATTCTCCTGGTCCGTGGAGAGGACCGTCAGGACGATGTGGACGTCATCCTTGTAGCCCTCCGGAAAGAGCGGCCGGATGGGCCGATCGGTCAGGCGGGCGGCCAGGATGGCCGCCTCCGAGGGGCGGGATTCGCGCTTGATGAAGCCGCCCGGGATCTTGCCCGCCGCGTACATCCGCTCCTCGAAGTCGACCGTGAGCGGGAAGAAGTCCAGGCCCGGACGCGGATCCGAGCGATTCGCGGTTCCCAGGATGAGCGTGTCGCCGTAGCGTATGGTGACCGACCCGCCAGCAAGCAACGCCAGCCG
>JACCYW010000139.1 GCA_013696275.1 Chloroflexota bacterium
CGGCTCCAGATGGCGCCGGAAGCGGGCGCGCCAGACATCGATCACCAGAGGGCTCTCACCGGATAGCGATGGATGGCCTCGTCCGGCGTGATGATGGCCATCGAGTTGGTCACTGCCTGGCAGATGAGCATGCGATCGAATGGATCCCGATGGAGGGTGGGCAGCCGGGCGAGCGTGAGGGCGGACTCTTCGTCGAACGCCAGCGGCAGCACTCCGTGCGCCTCCCGTGCTCTCGGGATCAGCTGAGCTGGGTCTTCGGAGAGCTCCAGCCGGCCCGCCTGATACTTGACCGCGATCTCCCACACGGAGGCTGCACTCAGGTACAGGTCGTTGCTGGCATCCGTGATGAGTCTGTGGGCGACCTCGCTGAGCTTGAAAGGTTCCGAGACCAGCCATACGAACGCTGCCGAGTCGACCAGAAGCCTCACTCGCCGCGACCCTCGAAGGCGTCGATCATGTCGCCCGGCAAAGGGTCGAAGAAGGTGTCCGGGACCTTGATCATGCCGGCCATCAGGCCGAGCTCGCGAGTCCTAGCCTAAGTGGGTTGATATGGAGGCTTCGCACCGTTGCCATCGAGCTGCTGGCCACGGTCCGCCAGCGCTCGGATCAGCGCTCCGTCGGTGGGCGTGGAGCCGAGGCCGAGTCGAGCTCCGACGCGAGCGGCCAGCGGCGGCTCCAGGAAGGTCGAGGCGAGGAGCGGCCACTGCTCCTCGGCGAAGACCTCCTCCGGCGCTCCGTCCAGGATGACGCGCCCAGCACCCAGCACGACGATCCGGTCGAAGTCACCGGCCACGAAGTTCATGTCGTGGCTGACGGCGATGATCGTCTTGCCCGCTGCATGAGCGGCCGCGATCACCGCACGGACCAATCCCATACCGCGGGCATCCTGGCCTGTGGTCGGCTCGTCCAGGACCAGCACTGGCGTACCCATCGCCAGGACGGACGCCAGTGTCAACAGTTTCCGTCGTGTATCGCCCAGGTCGAATGGATTGGCATCTTCCTGGCCATCCAGGCCGACCGCCGCCAGCGCCTCAGCCACGGCCGCCCGAAGCTGCGTCCCGGTCAGCCCCAGGTTGCGCGGCCCGAACTCGACCTCCGCGCGGACACTCCCGGCGAATATCTGACGGTCGGGGTCCTGGAACACCGATCCGACCAGTCGTGCCAGCTGAGCGACCGTCCGTCCAGCGGCATCGACCCCATCCACCCAGACCCGGCCCTCGGTCGGTCGCAGGAGGCCGTTCAGGTGGCGAACCAGGGTCGACTTCCCGCTGCCGTTCTGACCCACCAGGGCCATGAGCTCGCCAGGCCCTATCTCCAGGTCGACACCATCGAGCGCTCGGACAGCTCCTGCCGAGTAAACATGGGCCAGGCCCTCGACCCGCAGGCCGATCAATCCAGCGCCTGGTCGAGCAACTCCGTTGCGATGCCTGCTTCGGTGGCCAGCCGGCGAAGGCGACCGGCAGAGGTCTCGGGCACACCCTGGCGCGGCAGCTCCGGGTCGGTCAACACTTCGACGGTCGGTCCATCACGGATCACTCGCCCTGCCTGGAGCACGATGATGCGCGAGCAGAGTGCCGCCAGCAGGTCCGTCTTCTGCTCCGCGATGAGGATGGATGCGCCGTTCGCGGCCAGCCGGGCAAGCGCGTCGGCCACCAGGCGCGTGCCTGCTGGATCAAGCTGAGCGGTCGGCTCATCCAGCACGAGGTGGGCCGGGCCCATGGCCAGGAGTCCACAGATGGCCACCAACTGCATCTGGCCGCCCGACAGGCGCGCCGGGTCGCGCGGCGCGAGGTCGGTGATGGCCAGCGCCGTGAGTGCCTCCTCCGTCCGCGCCAGCGTCTCGTCCCGTGGCGCGCCCAGGTTCATCGGCCCGAAGGCGACTTCCTCGAAGACCGTCTCACAGACCCCTGAGAGTTGCGTCCACGGGCGCTGGAAGCAGATGCCGATGCGCGCCGCCAGCTCATGCATCTGGAGCGTGGCGGCGTCGTCGCCGTCGAGATGCACGCTGCCGCTGAGGCTGCCTCGGATGGTCCGCGGCGCGAGTCCAGCGGCCACGAGACACAGCGTCGACTTGCCGGCTTCCGACGCCCCGACGACGCCCAGCAACTCGCCATCCTGCATCGTGAGGTCCACCTCCCTGATGGCCGGGTCCGTCGCCCCAGCGTACCGATAGGACACGCCGCGCAGGCTCAGCACCGTGTTCGCACAGGTCTCATGGAAGCCAGGCGAGCAGGCCATAAGCAGCCGCCAGCGCCGCTACCGGCACGGCCGATACGAGCAGCCACCTGGCGGCCCGCTGTCCCGCCGAGTCGCCCGGGAACCACAGGAGCGCTCGCCGGCCGGGTCGCGTGAAGCCTCGCGCTTCCAGGGCCAGGGTGCGCTCCTCCACCTCGACGATGGACGCGAGTACCACCGGCGCGACGACCGGCAGAAGGCCCCGGATGCGTCGGACGAGGCTGCCCTCCGTATCGAGACCCCGCGCCCGCTGGGCGGCCACGATGTTGGAAGCCCGCTCCAGCATGGCCGGCACGGTCTGGACGGATGCATGGGCCACGAACGCTACTCGCGGCGAGACCCCCCTGCGCTCCAGGTCGAGGACTAGCTCGGAGGGCCGCGTGGTCAGATAGAAGAGCGTGATGGCACCGGAGATGGTGAGTATCCGGGCCAGGATCTCAAGAGCGAAGCCGACGCCCTCTCGGGTAGCCACGACCGGGCCTAGCCGTAACAGGACCTCCTGGCCGCCCGGGAAGAAGAAGACGTTGATGAGCAGCGTGCTGATGGCGATGGGAAGGGAGACCAGGAGGGACGTCCTGACCAGCCTGCCCAGCACGCCCGCCACCGACG
>JACCYW010000143.1 GCA_013696275.1 Chloroflexota bacterium
GGTACATCCTGACCGACACGACCGATGAGCGGAACGCTGAGGCGCTAGGTCTCAACTTCTCGGCCAAGCTCAACTACGCCGCCATCGGCATGTCGGTGCGCAACGGTTGGCTGCAGCCCAATGGCACCCTGGAGTTCGATCGCGGCTCGGTCGACTTCTCGCCTGAGCGCACTGTCGTGCCCGGCGCAGCTCCCGACTACTTCCCGCCCGCCTCGGCAACGCCGGGCTCGGTCGGCAACGCCGAGTACAGCCCGCTGGTCAAGATCCGCAACGCTGGCGACCACATCTACAACGCGCCGGTGGTGGCCTTCGACGTCTCGGCCGGAGACATCGACTTCTGTGATGGCAGCCCCGACTACAGCATCGTGCATGACCGGGTATTGAGCATCTGTCCGGATGGCGCGCGCGGCGGCACGGTGACGCTGCAGATGACACCCATCTTCAGCTTTGCCAAGCCCTCCGCGTACATCAGCACGGAAGCGTCCGACGCGGTCGTCGCGGCGCTCGACGCGGGCACCTTCACACCGACCCTGGCCGATGTGCCGGTGGGTGCCGACGACGGCGCATTCAGCGCGGTCGAGCGGCTCTTTCCCATCGCCAATGGCCCGACCGGCGCGGACAATCCGCAGCGCCAGGGCCTGAACAGCGCACTCTCCGATGTGGGCGAGGACGGCAAGCCATTGCCACCGGTCCACGTCATCGGCGGGCTGCCCACGGTCGCCCTTGATTACAGCCCTCTGTGGGACCTGAATCTGGGTGAGTGGACCCAGGAAGCCATCGACAACGGGTACCGCTCCCGTCTCATCGATGAGTTCCAACTGCTCGAGTTCGTTCGCCAAGGCTGGCTGACCGGACCCGGTGGTGTCGAGTTCGGGTCGACCGGCATCGTCGTCAACTGTCCCATCATCATGCGCTTCCTGTAGGCCTCTGAAGCGCCCTCTCAGGCCCCGCCGGTCGGTACCGGCGGGGCCTCTTCATGTGTCGGGCGCCGCAACGGGCGGGTCCAGGCGAACCAGACCAGACCCGATATCCCGGCCGCACCGACCAGCACGTACAGCGTCGCGCCCGGTCCCAGGGGCCCCACGAGCTGACCGGCCACGATGGTCGAGACGGTCGTCGCCAGCAGGACGAGCGCATAGTCGATGCTGAAGACGCGCCCGCGGATCTCATCCGGTACGAGCCGCTGAAGGCCATAGCTCGAGAGGCTCCACTGTGCTCCTCCGCCAAGATGAGCCAGGAATACGCAGGCAGCGCCGAGGGCGATGGTCGGACTCGCCGGTAGCAGCCCATAGCCCAGGACGAACGAGCCCATCGCGATGGCGATGACGACGAGCAGGCTTCGATCGTCGCCGGTCATGAATCGGCGTCCCAGAAAGGGTCCCACCAGCGCGCCGACGCCGCGCGCGGCGAAGAGGAGCCCGATGCCTGCATCGCCGGCGCCGAAGACGTCGCGGCCGAACACCGCAAGCAGCAGCACAGCGCCCATCCCGACCCCGAAGGTCGCCTTCGTCAGGAGCAGCGCGCCGACCATGCGCGAGCGACCGACGAGGGCGGCGGTCACCCGGATCGGATCCAGGATGACGACCGCCCCACGCGCCGGCACCTGGACTGGTGGCGACTCCTGCGGTGGTGCTCGGAACGACGCCGACACCCGGGCGATGAGCACCGCCGACACGGCGAAGCCGACGGCGTTGGCCACGAATGACGCATCCCGGCCGGCCAGCGTTGCCACCAGCCCACCGAGACCGGCACCCACCGCCAGCATCGTGCCCCAGGCCGCTCCGATCAGGGCGTTGGCGGTCGGCAGGTCAGCCTCATCGACCAGATTGGGCAGCGCCGCCGATGAGGTCGGCTCGAAGAATGCCGCGCCGGTCGAGAGCAGCGCCACGCAGACGAGCGCGATCCACAGCGTGTCAGCGTCGCGCGCGAGCAGGAATCCCAGCGCGATCACTGCGCGGGCGGCATTCGACGCCACCAGGATGTGCTTTCGATCGAGCCTGTCGGCCAGGATGCCGGCCAGCGGCGAGACGATGAAGAACGGTCCTGTCTGGAGCACCAGGACGAGAGAGGCGACGCCGGTCGAGCCGGTCAGCTCGAGGGCCAGACCAAGCAGGGCGACGGTCCCGAACCAGTCGCCGGCGAAGCTTATGAGCTGGGCGATGTAAAGCGAGCGGAAGGCACCATTTCGACGGAGCAGGTCAAGGTAGGGGCCCGGATGCACAGCCCGATGATGAGGGCGCCGGCCAGGGACCGGGCGGGCGGCGAGATGTCGTCCCCTCCGAGCTCACGCTTCAGGAACGGACGCCGTCTCCTGGCGGAGTGCCGCTGACCAGACGGCCCTCCATGTAGACGCTCTCGATCCGCTCGGAAAGGGTCGCCAGGTCTGCTACGTCGCCCCTCACGAGCACCACATCAGCCAGCTTGCCTGGCTCGAGCGTGCCCAGTCGGTCGCTCAGGCCCATCAGCTCGGCGGCCGAGGAGGTCGCTGCCGCGAGGACCTGGGCCGGCTCCATCCCGCCATCGGCCATGAGCGCCAATTCACGCAGGTTGCTGCCGTGCGGCGTGACCCCGCTGTCCGTGCCCATCGCGATGCGCACGCCCGCCGCGACCGCCTTGCTGAACGAGCGCTGATGGATGTCCACCACCTGGCGTGCCTTGGCCACCGAGGCCTCCGGCACGGGCACGCCTTGGGCGGCGGCATCGATGACGCCGCCCGGGGCGACAAGGGTGGGCACCAGCCAGGTGCCGTGCTCGAGCATAAGCTCGATGGCCTCGTCGTCCAGATAGATGCCGTGCTCGATCGAGCGGATGCCGGCCCGGACAGCGTTCTTGATGCCGTCGGCCGCCTGGGCGTGAGCCATCACGAATACACCGGCCGCCTCGGCCTCGGCGACCAGGATCTCCAGCTCGGCCGGTCGCAGATGGGCGTGACGCGGGTCGTCCCGTGGTGAGAGGACACCGCCCGAAGTGGCCACCTTGATCACGTCGGCGCCGGCCCTGATCATCTGGCGCACCTTCACGCGCATGGCATCCGGCCCATCGACCATCCCTGATGGTGCGCCCGGGTGAGCGACCATGAACGGCACTTCCACGCCCGAGACATACCAGTCGTCGCCGTGGCCCCCGGTCTGGCTCAGCATGCGGATCGAGATGTGCATCCGGGGGCCGCCGATGAGGCCATCCTCCAGTGCCCGCTTGACGCCCAGGTCGGCGCCGCCCGCATCACGGATGGTGGTGATGCCCACGCCCAGGGTGGCCGCCAGGTTGCCGGCCGCTTCATAGAACTGGTAGGAGAAGGGCGTCTGGATCTGCTTCCACTGGTCGATATGGCTGAACATCACGTGGGTATGGCAGTCGAAGAGGCCGGGCAGCAGGGTCATGCCCGCGCAGTCGACCGAGATGTCACCGTCCGAGCCGCCGCCGAGGTCGACTATCCGGCCGCCCTCCACGACCAGGTCGCCGGAGCTGGCTTGCGCGCCGGTGCCGTCGAAGATCAGGCCGCCGCGAAAGACCGTGCGCTGTGCCGCCATCGGCAGATGATAGCCAGCGCCAGCGGTCGGATCAGCGGATGCCCGTGTCGTAGGCCAGGGTCACCGCGGCGGGGGTCCCAGGCAGGACCCACACGATGACCGGCTCAGCCTGCCCCAGGTAGTCCTCCACGACGGACGGTTCCAGGACATATGCGCCCGCCGGCAGGGTCAGGATGATGGTGCCTTCCTGGTCGCTCGCCGGCTCGGCCACGACGCGGCCCTGCGAGTCGCGCACGACCACGATCGCATCGGCGACCTTGGCCGGGTCGCAATCAGGCTGAGGAGGGATGGTCTCGACGGGGCATGTCGGGCCGGCCACGAGCTTGATGCGCAACCGACCATCGCCCTCGACGGCCGGCGGCCTGACCCCGGCCGGGACGGGTTCGCCGGACTCGTCGCGCAACGAGATCCGCCCAGCCCGGTCCACGGTGTAGCGCCAACGATGCTCTTCGATGCAACCGGACGGGCAATCACCCCAGCCGATGCGCACGTTCACCACGAAACCATCGTCCGCGGCGCTGGCCTCGTACCACGCCGCCTGGCCGATGGTGCCCGGCTGGAGCTGCCCGATGCCTGCGAATCTGGCATCCGATGCCAGGACGAGCGCGACGGCGCGGGAGATGCTCTCGACGGGCGCGGCCGATGGACTCGGTTGGGGGGACGGACGAGGCGAAGGATGTGCTGACGGCGAGGGCGAGGGGCGGACGGTGATGGACGGGGTGACCGAAGCGCTCGGCGAGGGCTGAGCGCTCGGCGAGGGCGGCGCGCTCGGCGACGGTCGACCGCCCGCGCCGGTGGCGACGCATCCATAGGCGAATGCGACGCCGAGGAGAAGGGCCGTCACGAGCGGAGCGCGACCGCCGTCCAGATGCGCCGGGGAGCGGTGGGTATCGATGTCATGCATGGCCGCCAGACGGCACAGCCACCCTGTGGGTTCCGACTGTGGCATCCTGCCGGGCATGGTATTGCGACGTTTCCTGGGTGGTGCTGCCGATCGGGACGACGCGCCGTCATCCGCTGCTGTGGCGGCGCGGGCCGGCGGCTCTGGCGCGGCGGAGACGGACACGGCGACCATACGACGCATCGTGACGGCCATCGAGGCCCTGCCCGCCGAGCAGCGCCGCTATATCGCCGGCTTCGCTTATGTCCTGGGCCGCGCGGCGCACGCCGACCTTCGCATCAGCGATGATGAGCGCAAGATGATGGAGCAGACGGTCTGGAAGATCGGTGGCCTCTCAGAGGCGCAGGCGGTCCTCGTGGTGGAGATCGCGGTGCGCCAGAACGAGCTCTATGGCGGTACGGAGGACTACCTGGTCACGCGCGACTTCACCGACGCGACTTCAGAGGAGCAGCGGCTCTCGCTGCTGCGTTGTGCCTTCGCCATCGGCGCGGCGGAGGGCGCCATCTCGGCCGAGGAGAGTGCCGAGCTCAATCAGATCGGTAAGGAACTCGGCATCGCCAGCGAACGGATCAACGCCGTTCGCGCCGAGTTCACGGACCAGTTCCAAGCGGTCCAGAGGATGCGCCGACTGACCGGAACCGGCGGCGAGCCGATGCCCGAGGATCCGCCCGGCCGCTGAGCCCGGGGCGACGTCGAGACGGCCTCGACGTCAGCCGCCGAGGGACGCCCGCCGCCGATGAGGAGGACGGGACGGTCCCGACTCCCTCGATGACCGCGCTCCACGCGTTGCGCGCCATGTCTGGCGCACTCCTCTGCTGATGAGCCTGGATGGTACCTTGCGGGCAGGGGCTGTCGGGCCGTCGTCACGATGCGATCGGCAGGGACCGAAACCACCGGGAGGGTAGGAGGACTGCTGCTCATGGCCGACGGCTCGCTGGCAGCGCCGCTCGCAGGGGAGGACCAGAAGGCCCGCTGTCTCGCCCTGCGGGACGGCCGCCTGCTCGCCTACGACGACGTCGGCGACCCTGATGGCCGGCCCGTCATGTGGTTCCACGGCTTCGGTGGGACGCGCGTACTGCGCCATCCCGATGACGAGGTCGCGAGACGGCTCGGCGTACGGCTGCTGGCCATCGATCGGCCCGGCATCGGCCGGTCCAGCGGACTTGCCGACCGACGGCTGCTCGACTGGCCACGCGATGTCGGCGAGTTCAGCGACGCGTTGGGCCTGGGCCGGTTCGCGGTCTTGGGTTGGTCGGGCGGCGGACCCTACGCGCTCGCTTGCGCATGGGCGATGCCCGAGCGGGTGACCGTCGCTGGGCTGATCAACTCGCCGGCGCCCCTCGCCGGTGTGCCGCGCGCCGACTACCTCCATCGCGTCCACCGCGCCGCCGCGCGCGCCGCCGGGCCGGCCCCGTGGATGATCAGGTTGGCCATGTGGCGCTGGGCACGCGCCCAGCAGCGGGATCCTGCCCGCCACCTGGACGAAGCGGTGGCCAAGATGATCGAAGCCGACCGGATCCTGGTCGATGAACCAAAGATCCGATCGCTAATGCTGGCGAACACGACAGAGTTGCACCGGCAGGGGACTCGCGGCGTGGCCGATGAGGCGCTGGTGATGGCCCGCGAATGGGGTTTCCCGCTATCAGAGGTGCGCGTCCCCGTTCGCCTGTGGCACGGGGAAGCGGATCCGACGGTGCCCGTCTCGATGGGCCGCTTCCTGGCCCGGGAGATGCCGACGTGCCAGGCGACCTTCTACCCGGACGAAGGGCACCATCTCTTCTTCGACCGCTGGGAAGGGATACTGACGGCGCTCGACAGGTGACCATGGAGCGTGCCACGGAGCGACACGAGGTCGCGCCAGCCGCCGGTCGGGGGACGGGACCGGCCGGCCTGACCGAAGCAGAAGCGGCCGCACGCCGCGCCCATGGCCTCGGCAACGATGCGGCCATCTCGAGTGGCCGGACCTATCTGGACATCCTGCGCGAGAACGCGTTGACCGTGGTCAACGTCCTGCTGATGGCCATCGCCAGCGTCCTCGTGGTGCTCGGTCTCCTTGGTGATGCTGCCGTCACGGCGGTGCTGGTGGTGGTCAACGTGGTCGTCGGGGTATTCCAGGAGACACGTGCCAAGCGAAGCCTGGATCGCCTTTCGGTGCTCACCCGGCCGACCGCCAGCGTGGTGCGCCAAGGCGTGGAGCGTATCGTCGACCCGGCTGAGGTGGTGCTGGGCGACCGGCTCATCGTGCGGCGGGGCGGCCAGTTGATGCTTGACGGCGTCATCGGCGAAGGTGAGATCGAGGTCGACGAGTCGCTCCTGACGGGCGAAATCCGACGGCATCCCCAAGCGCCCCGGCGAGGAAGTCCTGTCCGGCTCTTTCTGCGTGACCGGCGAGGCCAGCTACGAGGCGACCCGCGTCGGCGCCGATTCCTTCGCCAACCAGTTGACCGCCGGTGCGCGGGCCTTCCGGGAGGACCGGACGCCCATCCAGCACGACGTCGCACGGGTGATGAGGACGATGAGCCTGCTGGTCGCCGTCACGGCCATCCCTGTGGCGCTCGCACTGTGGCTGCGTTCGGGACGCTGCCAGTGGTCGAGACGGCGCGCTCGGCGGCCGTCCTGGTGGCGCTCGTGCCGCAGGGTCTGGTGGTCATGGTGACGGTCACACCTATGCCTTGGCCATCGTCCGGCTGGCAGGTGCCCATGCGCTCATCCAGCGCGCCAACGCGGTCGAGTCGATGAGCCGTGTGGACGTGCTCTGTCTGGATAAGACGGGCACCCTCACGACACCGCTCATCGAGCTGGCCGACATCAGGGTGATGGTGCCCGAAGCGGAGCTGCGGAGCGCGCTGGGCGATCTCCTGGCCAGTGCCACCCTCGCGACGCGCAGCGCCGATGCCATCCGAGCGGCGTACCCGGGGACCTCTCGGAAGCTGGCATCCGAGGTCGCCTTCACCTCCGAGCTGCGCTGGAGCGGACTCTCCTTCGTCGGGTCGGGCGTCTCCTATTGCCTGGGCGCACCGGAGGTGCTGTTGCCGTGCCTGGCAGGGGCGGCCGATACGAACGTCGCCGGCTCGGTCGGTCGGTGGGCCGATGAGGGCTTACGGGTGATGCTCTTCGCCGCCACGCCTGCCGGCGCGAGCCTCCACGATGGTGAGGGACAGCCGCAGTTGCCGGAAGCGATGCGACCGCTGGCAGTGCTGGCTCTGCGCGAGCAGCTGCGGCCCGATGCCCGCAGTACGTTGGCGCGTTTCGGCGAGGCTGGCGTGTCGCTGCGCATCATCTCCGGCGACAACCCGGATACCGTTGCCGCCCTGGCGCGCCAGGCAGGTGTGAAGCTCGATGGCCGCGCGGTGTCCGGCCTGGAGCTGACCGGCATGAACGACGAGGCGCTCGGCAGAGCGGTCGATGCCGCGACCGTCTTCGGACGCGTGCCTCCGTCACTGAAGGCGCGTCTGGTGGCAGCGCTGCGCGCGCGCGGACACTGGGTCGCGATGGTGGGCGACGGCGTCAACGACGTCCTGTCCCTCAAACAGGCCCATCTGGGAATCTCCATGCAGAGCGGCAGCCAGGCGACGCGGGCGGTGGCCGACATCGTGCTACTGGATGATCGCTTCTCTGCGCTGCCGGAAGCGGTGGTGGAGGGCCAACGCATCATCACCGGCATGCAGGACAGCCTGCATCTCTTCCTGGCGCGGGCTCTGTACATGGCCCTGGTCATCCTGGGAGCGGCTCTAGCCGGTCTGGTCATCCCCGTCTCGCCGCGCCACAACACGGTGCTGGCGCTTATCACGGTGGGCATCCCGGCCCTGTTCCTGGCCCTGTGGGCGCGACCCGCCCGGCCCGGCCTCGACTCATTGCGGCGCATCCTCCGCCTGGTCATCCCACCAGCCGTGGCATGCGCCGCGCTGGGTCTGCCGTTGTACGCGTGGTACTCGCGAAGCTCGGATGTGGAGACGGCGCGCACCGCTTTCACGACCTTCGCGGTGGTCTGCGGGCTGGGACTGCTGCCGCTGCTGGAGCCGCCGGTCGGGGAGTCGATGAGCGGCGCCGACGCCGACGGCGCGGACATCCGGCCGAGCCTGCTAGCCCTCGCCCTATTGGCAGTCTACGGATCCTTCTTCCTGGTCGATCCGGTGCGAACGTTCTTCGAACTGGTGCCCCTCGAGGTGGCGGACTGGGCGCTCATCCTTGGGCTGGCCATCGTGTGGGCGGGTCTGGTCATGGCGTTCTGGAGGCTGCGACTGGTCGACCGCGTGCGCTCCCTGTCTTCCGCCGGAGGTGTCGGCGGCCGATCATGAAGCAGGATGGGCGCACAGCCCTGACTCGGCCTCCGCGAGGTGCGCCAGGATCTGCTCGCGCAGGCGATCCAAACCACCGGCTACCGACTGGGTGGCGCTGCCGATCGAGGTCAGTTGGGTCTTGAGCGCCCGGATGGCCTGGATCTGAGCCCTGATCTTGTCCAGCGCCACGCGCAAGGCCACGGTATCCATCTCCGACTCCTTGTCGCGGATCGAGGTCAGCGCCAGCAGGCGGGCGAGCCTGACGGCGGCCTCGAGCGAGGCCGCCTGCGGGGCATCCGTGGCCAGGACGCAATAGACGTCCCCTCCGCGCATATCGAACGGTGCGATGCCGGCTGGCGCGTGAGCTTCTGAGAAGACGACCAGGCCGACGCAGGCGCCTCGGTTACGTTTGGCCGCCTCCAGCTCCTCGCGCATCTGCCGGCCTGAGATGGAGCGGTCCTTGCACTCGACGACGACCCGCAGTTCCGTCCCGCGCGAGAGTCGTCCGTCCAACGTCAACAGGAAGTCGCCCTTCTTGGAGCGCAGTTCGGCGCCGGCTTCGTCGGACGTCCGATCGAGCAGGTCGCCGGCACCACGGGCCAGCTCGGCCAACAGGCCACCGACCGTCGCCTCGAAGTCGGCGCCCTTGGCTGCCGAGCGCGCCCGCTCCGCAGCCCGGGCCGCGGAACCTGCCTCGATGGCCGCGAGCTGCTCATGCACCTTGGCGAACCCTTCGCTGACCTCAGAGCGGAATTGGTGCAGCGGCGAGCCCAGGCGGGTGGGATCCAGCAACTGGGCCAGGCGCGACGCGTCACCATCGAAGTAGCCCCCGAGCAACGTGCGCATCCGGCCGATGGCACTGTCGCGTCTGGTCTCATCGAACAGATCAGCGACCAGACCGTGTAGCTGGCCTCTGTCACCCAGGAACCTCTCCAGCGTACGCGGCAGGCGGCCGTCCCCATCGGCGAAGTTCTGGCGCAGGAGACCGTCAAGCTCCTTGGCGGCGCGCTCATTGACTGCCTGGGTGCGTTGCAACAGGCCTTCGAACTCGCGCCTTACCACGTCGACATCCAGGCTGACGCCAGCATCCTGCAGAGCGGTCAGGCCGATACGCATCGCTCGCTCCAGGAGCAACGGGCGGTCGGCCTCATCCCTATCCGCCACGAAGGCGGCGAGCATCGGATCAGCGAGCGTGATTCGCTCGATCGAGATGCGCTCGCCGACCACCTGGACGCGCGGTCCGAGACTCTCTGGGGAGGGGAGGCGGATGATGTCTGCACGGCTCATGCGCGTCATCATGTGACCCGCCCGTGCCAGCTAGTCTGTCACCATGCAAGTAGTCCTCGCCCCAGGTGCTTCGGGTGATGCGACGACCCTTCAGCCATTCGTGGCCGGCTTGCTGGCGCGCGGCATCGACGCTCGCGCCATCGATATCCCCAAGCGCCGCGCCGAGGCTGCCGTCGACTCGTATCTGGAGCGGTCCGGGCAAGGCATCGATACCGTCATCGGTGGCCAGTCCTATGGCGGCCGGGTGGCCAGCCTGGCCGCCGCTCGACCCGACACCGACCTCGGCGGGCTGATCCTGCTGAGCTATCCCCTCCAGGCGCCAGGCAAACGGGACCAGCCGCCTCGGACCGAGCATTGGGCCCACATACGCTGCCCGGTGCTGTTCCTTTCGGGGCGATCCGATCCGCTTGCGCCCATCGGGTCGCTCGAGCGCGCGATAGCCGATCGCCTCCCCGGTGCGACCCTCCACACGTGGCCCCGGATGGGCCACTGGCTCGGCGCGGTAGCCGACGAGGTGATCGAGCGCATGGCCGACTTCGTGGCCGGCCTGGGTCACCGATGAGCATCCCCTGGGAGACCATCCGTCAGGCGCCCAAGGTGCTCCTGCACGACCACCTCGACGGTGGTCTCCGTCCGGCCACGGTCGTCGAGCTGGCCGTCGCGCAGGGCTATACCGAGCTGCCCACGCTGGATCCAGACGAGCTGGGCAGGTGGTTCACACAGGGTGCCGATCGGCAGAGCCTGGAGCTGTATCTCGATGGCTTCCGCCATACGGTCGGCGTGATGCAGACGCCCGAAGCGATCGAGCGGGTGGCCTCGGAATGCGTCCAGGACCTGGCCGCCGATGGGGTCGTGTATGCCGAGGTGCGCTACGCACCAGAACTCAGTACGCAGAGCGGCCTTTCCTTGGACGCCGTCATGGACGCATGGCTGCGCGGCTTCGAGAAGGGCACCCAGCTGGCAGCCGGGGCTGGCCAGCCCATCGCCGTCGGCGCCATCGCGACGGCCATGCGTCAGTTCGCTCGATCGGTCGAGATCGCCGAGCTCTCGGTCGCCTTCCGCGACCGGGGCGTGGTCGGCTTCGACATCGCTGGACCAGAAGCTGGCTTCCCGCCCAGTCGGCACCTGGATGCCTTCCAGTTCATCCACCGCGCCAACTTCCACGTGACCATCCACGCTGGCGAGGCTTTCGGACTGCCGTCCATCTGGGAAGCCCTGCAATGGTGCGGCGCTGAGCGCTTGGGGCATGGGGTACGCATCGCCGACGACATCGAGGTCCAGCCGGAGGGCCGCTTTGCCATGGGCAGGCTCGCGACGTACGTCCGCGATCGGCGAGTACCCCTTGAGATGTGCCCGACGTCCAACGTCCACACCGGAGCTGCCCCCTCCATCGAGGCGCACCCCATCGACCTGCTGCGACGTCTGCGGTTCCGGGTGACGGTCAACACCGACAACCGGCTGATGAGCGGCGTATCCCTCTCGTCCGAGTTCGAGACTCTGATGCAGGTCTTCGGATTCGGATTGGACGAGATGCAATGGCTGACGCTGAACGCCATGAAGTCGTCATTCGCGCCGTTCGATCAGCGGTTGCGGCTCATCAATGGCGTCATCAAGCCCGGCTACGCTCGACTCATGGCCGAAGCGATGGCCGTAGCGCCGACCCTGGCCTGAGCCTAGCCCTAGGCAGCCTCCGCCAGGCTCGGACGAACGGGTTCCTCGAAGATGAAGGTGGTGCAACACTCGGGGCATGAGGGATCGTTGGCACAGGCCGCGAACTCCGACTCGATGCTTGCCCCACACCACGGACAGTCCCAACTCACCATCGGTCATCTCTCCAGTGCGGATGCCGGCTCGATCGCCGAGCGGCTGATGGACATGCTGAGCCCGGGCCGTGCCAGCTTGTCTGACACAGCGCGGTGACGCGGCTCGATTTCACCCGGCGGCGGTGGGACGCCACGCCCAGGACCTGACCGGCCGGGTCAGGCTACGCTTGGTCGATGCAGGAGCGGATCGGTACGCTGGCCGGCGAGGCCAGCCGCCTGGTACGCCGTCGGATCGAGCGTAAGCGCCCGCGGCGGAGACGAACGCCGGACCGGCTGGCGCTGCTCTTCGACGTCCATCCGGAAGCCCGTCAGGCGTCGCCCCGGGAGGCAGGTCTCCACGTGGTGCCCATCGATCAGATAGTCGGCAGTGCCGTCGAGCCGGTCCAGCGAGGGCGCGATTTCCGGCCCTTTCGGGGACTGCGAGGTCCCGACTGGGAAGCGCGGTACCAGCGGATCCTGCGGGCCATGAACCGCCTGGAGGTGCTGCCGCCCATCGATGTCGTGCGCTTTGGCGACGGCTACTGGGTGGTGGATGGCCACAATCGGGTCGCCGCGGCGCGGGAGGTCGGCCAGGTCGCCGTCGATGCGGCGGTGACGGACCTCCGATCGCCCGGTGAGACCGGTCGACCTGCCGCGCCTATCGCGCCTTACCTGGAGCAGAGCCTCGAGCTGCGGGCGGCCGGTGGCGGACGCCGGATGACCCATGAGGGAGCCAGGCAGCTGGTCGACCCGGCAGCCATCGCAGCCGAGCGGCGGGCGGCCCAGGGCGATGAAGGGGAGGCATCATGAGCGCCCCATCGAGACGGTGATCCACCGCTTCACGATGCCTTGGCCGACCGCTGGGTCAGCCCACGGAGTCGCTCGCCCTATCCGGCTGCTTGCGGTGTCCGACGACCGGGACCCCTCGCTGGAGCGATCGGACGTGCGCACGACCGTCGGGCCCATCGACCTGATCGTGGGCTGTGGCGATCTGGAGCCCGACTACCTGAGCATGCTCGGAGATGCCCTGATGGCGCCGCTCGTCTACGTGCGCGGCAATCATGACCGCGGCATTGGCTGGACCGAGGGTTCATGCCGCGCCCCGGACCCGATGCCGGATGCCCGGCCTATCGAACGAGCCGACCTGCGGCTGGCCGGTCTCTCCTGGCCGGGCAGGCTCGACGGTCGGGCCGAACGAGACGAGAAGGCGGCTTGGCGACAGGCGCTCGCCCTGGCCGCGCGCACGGCGATGAGCGAGTCGGCGTCGCTGGTGCTCATAAGTCACGTCCCGCCGCAGGGACTGGGTGACGCCGCCGACGCCTACCACCGCGGATTCCCGGCTTATCGCTGGCTCCTTGGTCGCCTCCGTCCGCGGCTCTGGTTGCACGGCCACACTCATCGTGCTTCGTGCGTCTCGAACCTCGATGTGGCGGGTGCGACCAACGTGCTCAACGTGACGGCCGCGACGCTCATCGAGCTCACCCCGGTGCCGGCCAAGGGAGCGCTGCCCGAGGCCGGTGCGCTAGAGGCGAGACGATGACCATCGACATCAGGGGACTGGCCAAAGGCGAGTTCCGGGCCTGGTATCGGGTGGTCGAGTCTGCCTTCGCCGACGAACCCAATGAGGCAGCACTGACCGCCAACGAGCGCATCTTCGAGATGCCGCGCGTCCTCGTTGCGGCCGACGGGGAGCGCATGGTGGGCGGTGCCGGAGCGTTCACCTTCCGCCTCACCGTACCGGGCGGCGAGGTGGCAGCGGCCGGCGTGACGGCTGTCGGCGTGTTGCCCACCCATCGACGCCTGGGGACCCTGACCGCGCTCATGCGGCGCCAGCTGAAGGACGTGCAAGCAGCCGGTGAACCGGTGGCTGTCTTGTGGGCCTCGGAGGGCTCCATCTACCAGCGCTTCGGATATGGCCTGGCCAGCCTCTCGAGCTCGCTCGAGATCGACCAGGCGCGCGCATCGTTCCGCACGCCCCAGCCACCGGCCGGCACGCTGCGCATGGTCGAGGAGGCAGAGGCAGCGCGTACGTTCCCGGCCATCTACGACGCTGTGCGCGCCGTCACGCCGGGCTTCATCGACCGGCCTGGCGACTGGTGGGAAGCCGAGGTCCTGCCGGATCCCGAGTATCGGCGCAGGGGCGCGGGACCGCGCTTCCTGGTGCTGCACGAGGTCGACGGCAGCCCTGAGGGCTACCTGGACTACCGCGTCAAGAGTGACTGGGACGAAGTCGGCAGCAAGAGCAGCCTCCTGGTGCGGGAACTCATGCCGGCCACCACGCGCTCCTCTCGGGAGCTATGGCGGTTCTGCTTCGGTCATGATCTCATCGCGACCGTAAAGGGTGGCATCCAGCCGCCCGATCATCCACTGCTGCTGATGCTCGATGAGCCGCGCCGGCTGCGTCTCATGGCCGGCGACGGGCTGTGGCTGCGCATCCTGGATGTGCCGGCCGCGTTGAAGGGCCGCTCCTACAGGACGGCCGATAGCCTCACCTTCGAACTGCGCGACGGCTTCCTGCCTGAGCAGGCCGGCCGATGGACGCTCGATACGACGGGCGACGCGGTGAGCGTGGCCCGCACCGAGGCGGTCGCCGAGATGACGCTCGACACGACCGATCTGGCGGCCATGTACCTGGCTGGATTCTCGGCTACCGATCTGGTTCGCGCGGGCCGCTGTGAAGGATCGTCAGAGGCGGGCATCAGGAAAGCAGATGCGCTGTTCGCGTGGGACCGGCGGCCATGGTGCCCCTTCATCTTCTGAGTCGTCAGCGTGAGGTCGATCGCCGGTAAGTGAGGACCCTCCGGTCGTTTTCCTCCAGCTGGGTCGAGGCAGGCTCGCATGACGGCCCTCTGGGGGGCGATGGTCTCGTCAGGTCGAGTCAGGCGCGCATATAGGCCCTCTGACGCGGGGTTCCCGCGCTGCATCGCTGATGGCTGAGCGTGAGGAAGGCTGCGTGGGGGCCCTTGCCGCACGCTGACCGTCGATGGAGCGCGAGATCCCAGCACGGCCGAGCTCTCTGGAGAAGGATCCACAGTACAGCAAGGATCGCCCCGTTGGCCGGAGCCGGTGTGGCGATGACCGGGCCGCTGAGCGGACCATGGGACGGCTGACCAGGCGACGAGCCCGCAAGGAGGTCCCTCGTCGGCTGGGCTGCTCGCTGAGCGGACCAAGGGACCGCGGGTCGGCGCAGTGGCTCGACCAAGGGGACCGTCTTGACGGCACGTTCCGGATGGTCGGGCGATGATGCGTCCATGGACGAGCCGAAGTGACCGGGCCGCCGGACCCAGCTCCGCCAGCTCGACTCGAGGCCACGCGGCGTTCGGTCGGGCCCGGCCCGATGCTGGCGGGGGCGCTCATCCTGGCCGTCGTCTTCTTGGCCGGCTTGTTGGTCGGCCGTGGAGTGGGGTCACCGACATCGCCGCCACCGGGCCCCAGCCCTGTCGCGGCCATCCCCAGCCCGACCGGCGCGCCTGCCTCGGGCCCGACCGGCGCGCCTGCCTCGGACCCGACCGTAACGGCTCCGGCTGCCGTCTCGGCGCTGCCTTCCGCCGCCGTCTCGGCGCCAGCTTCTGCCGCCCGATCGACGCCGCCCTCACCGTCGCTGCCGTCGGACGCACCGGCCACGAGCCGCCCGGCCGACTTCGGACTCTTCTGGGAAGCACTCGCGCTGGTCCAGGAGCGCTACGTCGATCGCGACTCGCTGACCGACATGGAGATCACCTACGGTGCGATCAGTGGACTGGTGGACGGATTGGGCGATACCGGCCACAGCGTCTTCCTGACCCCCGACGAGGTCGCCGCCCAGCAGGATGCGCTGGACGGTCGACTGACCGGCATCGGTGCGTTGCTGGGCGAGCGGGGGGGTTCGCCGGTCATCGTATCGGTCATCAGCGGTGCACCAGCGGCTGAAGCTGGGGTGCGCAGCGGTGACCGCATCATAGCCATCGACGGAGAGCGCGCCGACCGCCTCACGACCGAGCAGATAGTCGGCCTGGTACGTGGCGAGGCCGGCACGGCGGTCACGCTCACCGTCATCCACCCCGCCGACGATCAGGAGATCGACATCACCGTCGTGCGAGCCGTCATTCAGGTGCCGACCGTGACCTGGGCGATGGTCCCGGGCACCGACATCGCTGACATCCGCGTCATCCAGTTCTCCTCGGGCGCCGCCGCGGCAGCCATGACCGCCATCAGCGAGGCCGTCGCGGCCGGTGCTCGGGCCATCATCCTCGACCTTCGCAGTGACCCCGGCGGGCTCGTCGACGAGGCCATCGGACTGGCCAGCCAGTTCCTGCCCCAGGGGTCGGTGGTCTACCAGCGACAGGACGCGGACGGCGTGACCACCCCCGTGCCGGCCCGACCGGACGGGCTGGCGCTGGAGCTACCGATGGTCGTGCTGGTGGACCAGGGGACGGCCAGCTCGGCCGAGATAGTGGCCGGCGCCATCGCCGATAACGAGCGGGGGCCGGTCATCGGGGTGCCCACCTTCGGGACCGGTACCGTACTCAATACGTTCGAACTGTCTGACGGTTCGGCGGTCCGGCTCGGCGTCGAGCATTGGCTGACCCCGGATGGCGACCTCATCTTCGACAACGGCATTACGCCAGATGAGGAGGTCGAGCTGCCCGCCGAGAGCATCCCACTGGAGCCAGGGGACATCGCGGCACTCGATCCAGCGGCCGTGACCGCCTCGGGCGACTCGCAGCTACTGCGAGCCGTGGCGATCCTGACCGAGGAGCTCTAGCCTGGCGGACCGACCAGCTCTAGCCAGGCCGACGGAGCCAGCCGAACTAGGACTCCTCGGCGCCGTGCTCGGCGCGCACCGTCAGATCCACGGTCACGGTCCGTTCGTCCGAGCCGCGCACCACGCTGAGCTCGAGCTTGCCGGTGCGTGCCGCCCCGGCGATGGCGTCGTACAGATCGTCGGCGCTGGCCAGCTCCCTTCCGGCCGCGGAGACCAGGAGATCTCCCTGGGCCACACCGGCCCGCTCCGCGGCGCTGCCCACCTCGACGTCACGGACCAGAAGCCCGGCGCGCTCGCTGAGCCCGACGGCACGGCGGAGACGGCGCGCCACATGTCCGGGTGCGATGCCGATCCCCAGCCGTGGTCGCTCGACGGACTCACCACGAGACAGGCCATCGACCTGCTCGCGCAATCGCGGGCTGGTCGGCAGGGCCAGGTAGAAGCCATCGCCCAGGCGATTCGTATTGAGACCGACGATGCGTCCGTCGGCGTCCAGCACCGGGCTGCCCG
>JACCYW010000184.1 GCA_013696275.1 Chloroflexota bacterium
ATACTGGCCGATGCTGCCTTCGTCGGGTTCCAGAGGCTGGCTACACCGTGGTCGCGCGCGGTCGTCCGAAGGTGATGTGAATGGAAGGCCTGTCGGCACTCTGGGCGTGGTTCCTGGACCCGGCCCACTGGTCGGGCTCTGACGGCATCCCGAACCGGGTCGCGGAACATCTGGTCATCTCGCTCGTGGCAGTGGCCATCGCCATCGCCATCGCCTTGCCGGCCGGGCTGTACATAGGTCATACCGGACGAGGCGCCTTCGCCGCCATCAGTCTGGCCAACATCGGGCGAGCTGTGCCTTCCTATGCGGTACTTGTCATCGCATTCCCTGTCTCGATCGTCATCGCCCGCATCAGTGGCAGCGATATCGCCATCTTCGCGACGCTTGTCGCGATGGTCCTCCTGGCCATCCCGCCCATCGTCACCAACACTTTCATAGGCCTGCGGGAAGTCGATCGGGATCTGGTCGAGACGGCTCGCGGGATGGGCATGCGCGGTGTCCAGGTCTTGGGGCGGGTTGAGATACCGATCGGTTCACCGGTCCTGTTGGCCGGGTTGCGTACCGCGTCTGTCCAAGTGGTCGCCACCGCCACACTCGGGGCCGTCATCGGAGGTGGTGGCCTGGGTCGCTACATCATCCAGGGCATCGCTCGTAACGACGACGAACGACTCGTCGCTGGGGCCGTGATGGTGGCTCTACTGGCCATCGCCACGGAGCTCGGATTCGGTGCCCTGCAGCGGCGCTTCGTTTCACCGGGCCTGGCTATCCAGGGACCAGCGGGTGGAGCTTTCAAGGAAGTGGGGCAGGTGCCACGTCCCGCAGGTGACGCGACACCCCTATAGGGACGGCGGGGCCCTAGGATTCGAAGTCCCGCCTGTCTCTGGACTGGCCCTGACACGGGTCTGTCACGGTCGCGCTGCTACCATCGGCCGGATATGTCGTCACCGGGCGACACGGCAAGAGGAGGAGAAACCCAATGCGGCTATACCGCACTATCGCCCTCGGGGCGTCGATGCTGGTGCTGGCGAGCGCCTGCTCGACGGGTGGGGGCGGAGGCACCCCAGGGGCATCTCGAACGCCCGGCAGTTCCGGGACCGCGAGCACCGCTCCATCGGACGCACCATCAACGACCCCCCAAGCATCCGCACCAGGTGGTTCAGGCGCGACCGGCACCATCCGCATAGGGTCGGCTGGCTTCTATGAGTCGGCCCTCATGGCCGAGATCTACGCCCAGGCATTGGAAGGGAACGGCTTCACCGTCGAGCGGCAGCTGCAGATCGGACCGCGCGACACCACGTGGCCGGCCCTGCAGGACGGCGACTTCGACATGATGCCGGAGTACATCGGCAGCCTTCTCGAATTCATCAACGAGAGTGCAGGCGAGGCGAGCAACGACGCGGCCGCCACTGCCGATGCCCTTCAGGTGCGCCTGGATGACGAGGACATGACCGCGCTGGGCTTCACCGAGGCGGTCGACACGAACGCCTTCGTCGTCCGGCAGGATACGGCTGACGAGATGAGCCTGAGTCAGATGAGTGACCTTGCCGCCGTGCAGGACGATCTGGCCTGGGGCCTGCCGCCTGAGTGCGCGACGAACCCGCTATGCGGCGGCGCGCTAACCGATGACTACGGGATCGATCTCGAGACCATCGATGTCACGGAGCTGGAACCCTGTTCAGCGCCGATGGCGACGGCCCTGAACGATGGCGGCGTCGATGTCGCTGAGCTGTGCTCCACGCAGCCTGACATCGAACGTTTCGGCTTCATCGTCCTCGAGGACGACCAGGGGACGCAACCAGCGGACGCTATCGCGCCCGTGTTCCGCAATGAAGCCCTGGAGGCAGCCGGTGGCGCAGACGCGCTCGCCGCGATCCTCGATCCCATCTCAGCGGCCATGAGCACGGAGGAGCTGATCGCACTCAACGTCCGGGTCGGGCTTGACCAGGAGGACTTCGACGTCGTCGCCACCGACTGGCTGACGGAGGAGTCCCTTCTCCCCTGACGCCTGTCCTCGATCAGCTGAAGGAGCGGTCGGCCCTACCGGGTCGGCCGCTTCGTCGTACTTGCGGAGCCTGGAAGATGGCACTTGGATATCTGGAGCTGGCCGACTGGCGACGCCGGGTAGCGTGGCTCTTCGCCACCTGGCGTGAAGCGTCTTCGGCGGACCCAGCGGCCGCCACTCTTGCTTTCCGCGCCGAGAAGGACCGCCTCTTGGCTACGCATCCGCAGTCGCCGTTACCTCGCGACTCGCGAGCCAAGTTCGAGGGGCTCGCCTACTGGCCCTATGAGCCGACCTACCGGATGGCCGTCCCGCTCGAGCCTGTCGACAGCAGGGTCGGGCCGCACGACGATCCGGACGCCGGAGCCGCTCCCTTGGCGCTGCCGTCATCCGGGGCCGGTGCCATCTCCTTCCGGCGCATAGGCCGCGTGCAGCTCACCGGCCCGCTGGAGGGACACTCTCTCAGCGTCTTCTGGATCGATGGTTACGGCGGCGGCCTGTTCCTGCCCTTCCGGGACGCGACGAACGGGACCGAGACCTATGGCGCGGGCCGATATGCGCTCGACACCATCAAGAGCGCTGACCACGGCGGCGATCTGGTGACCGGGACCCTCGTGGTCGACTTCAACATGGCTTTCCACCCATCGTGCGCCTACGACCCACGTTGGAGCTGTCCGCTGGCGCCTCCGGAGAACAGGCTGGCTCCGCCACTCCGGGTCGGCGAGCGCCTCCGACCGACCTGACAGCGTGCCGCCCTGGGCAGGCAGCGTCTGACCTGGTCCTGTCGTCCGCTCAGCGGCCCAACGGACCGTCGAGACACCGCCGGACCTGCCTTCGGCGGTCGGGTCGTCCGCGCAGCGAGCAGCCCCGACCGTCGAGACACTCGCCGGGTACAGCCGTCGGTCGGGTCGTCCGCTCAGCGAGCAGCCAGCCGGACGAGACGTTCGCCGGGCGGTACCTGAGCGGGCCCTCGACCGTCATCCCGCCTATCATCCGCGCGGTAGCCCGGCCGTCTGCGCTCGGGCTCCAGGAGGATCGCTTCTCACGTGACATCCGTGCCGCGCGCCGTCGTGCTCGCCGCCATCACCGTCCTGATGGCATCGGCGTGCAGCTCTGCTACTCCCACGCCGTCCGCGTCGGGCAGCGTGACGCCAACAGGCCCCTCCCCGACACCCGGCATCTCCGGCGCCACCAACGATCCGGCCGCCTCGGGGGTCCCTCCTGAGCCCACCGGCCCTGGCCTCACCCCGATACCTCCCGGCCCGCCGACCGCCACGCCGCCGACATCGGAGCCGACCATCACACCGGAGGCCACCGCACGGCCGACGTCGCCGCCCATCCAGGATGTGGCCATCGATGTGGAGCTGGTGGCTCGCGGCTTGGACAATCCGAACGGCATCTTCAACGCCGGCGATGAGCGGCTCTTCATCAGCGAGCAATTGGGCTGGGTGGACCTGCTGGTGCCCCAACAGGACGGCTCGGGCTCCTTCGAGCGCATCGGTCGGTTCCTTGACATCCAGAGCCGGGTCGCCTGCTGCGGCGAGCGCGGCCTGCTGGGTCTTGCCTTCCACCCCGCCTACGCCCAGAACGGCCTGTTCTACGTCACCTACTCCGACCACTCACACAGCTTCGTGCTGGAGGAGCGGCGTGTCTCGGCTGACGATCCGAACACAGCTGACCCGGACTACCGGCGCAATGTCATCAGGGTCTACAAGCCGTTCGACTATCACTGGGGTGGCAACATCGCGTTCGGTCCGGATGGCTATCTCTGGCTGGGCATGGGCGACGGAGGGTTCGGTGGCGGCACGAATGATCCAGGGGACCCGACCAACCTCTCGCAGAGCCTCGATACCCTCTTCGGCAAGCTGTTGCGCATCGACCCGCTCGATCCTGACGGCGATGGGCCCCAGGGTTACAGCGTGCCGGCCGACAACCCGTATGTCGAGCGGGACGACGCACTGCCGGAGATCTGGGCGCGCGGGCTGCGCAATCCATGGCGCTGGAGCTTCGACCGCCTGACCGGCGACCTGTGGATCGCCGATACCGGACATGAGACCTGGGAGGAGGTCAACCGCGCCAAGTGGCCCGATCTGGGCAAGGCCTGGAATTACGGCTGGAAGCTGTTGGAGGGACCTGATTGCTACGACCCACCGTCGGGCTGCGATCCGGAAGGTCGTACGATGCCACCGCTGGCCGCCTACCGCCACGAGACCACGTCCGGCGGCTATCAATGCGCGGTGACCGGCGGCTTCGTCTACCGTGGATCCGACTTCCCGGCGCTCCAGAGTCGATATCTGTTCGGCGACTACTGTTCGGGCACCATCTACTCGGTCGACGCGGGCGGTTCAGACGAGCAACGTCCACGCGTGATGCTGGACACGGACTTCGCCATCAGCTCGATGGGTCAGGACATGAACGGAGAACTCTTCATAACGAACTACAGCTTCGGGAACGAGACGCTCTACCGGATCATCGCCGAGCCGGCGGGCTAGACGTGATGGATGCCAAGGTGAAGCGCTTCCTGGACGCGTCGCCACCGCGCTTCGGTGTGCTCGGCACGATCAACGCCGATGGCACGCCACATCAGGCGGTCATCTGGTACACCCTCCGTGGCGACCTCATCGTCCTCAACTCCAAGGAAGGGCGTATCTGGCCCACCAACCTGCGACGCGATGAGCGCTGCAGCCTCTTGGTGGAGGATGGCTGGGACTACGTAGCTCTGCGCGGGTCCGTCGAGATCATCGATGATGCGGCTGAAGGCCAGGCCGATATCGCTGAGATGGCGCGCCGCTATTGGCCCGATGACGCTGAGATGCGGATCCGCGACCGCTTCCAGCCACAACGACGGGTCAGCTTCCATCTACGCCCCCTTTCCATCGCCACCCACGGCGACCTCGACTGATGGCGGCCAAGATCGGCTACGCGGCGATGCTCGAGCAGTTCCACCCGACGGAGCTGGTGGGACTGTGCGCCCTGGCTGAGTCGAACGGCTTCGATGGCGTGATGGCGGCCGATCATCTCCAGCCCTGGGTGCCGCAGCAGGGCCAGGCCTCCTTCGTCTGGGCCTTCATGGCCGCCGCCGCCGAACGGACACGCGGTGACATCGGGCCAGGAGTCACCTGCCCCACCTTCCGGACCCATCCGGTCGTCATCGCCCAGGCGGCCGCCACGCTGGCGGCCATGTATCCAGGCAGGTTCTGGCTCGGCCTGGGGTCGGGCGAGGCGCTCAATGAGCACGTGGTGGCGGGCTACTGGCCCGAGGCCCCCGAACGCATCAACCGGATGTTCGAGGCCATCGACCTCATCCAGCGGCTCTTCTCGGGCAAGGACGTAAAGCACGATGGGCGCTTCTTCAAGATGGAGACCGTCCGCCTGTGGACGATGCCGCAAGAGCCACCGCCCATCTATGTCGCGACCGCCGGACCCGTCACCGCCCGCCGCACGGGGAAGACCGTCGACGGCCTGATCACGGTCGGCGCGCCCGAGGAGAAGATCGAGATGATCTTCCAGAAGTGTCGTCAGGGTCGCGCGGAGGCGGACAGGGATCCGGCCACGTTCCGGTTCATCGGCCAACTGCACCTCTCGTGGGCGGAGACAGATGAGCAGGCGCTGGAGAACGCGATGACCGAATGGCCCAATGGCGGCATGAGGTTCCCCAAGCAGGACATCCGCTCGCCACAGGACTTCGAGCAGATGGCCAAGCTCGTGCGGCCTGAGGATTTCAAGGGACGGATGCTCATCTCGTCCGACCTGGAGGCCCACCGGCGCGAGATCCAGCGCTTCATCGACTTCGGCTTCGACCAGGTCTACTTGCACAACGTGGGCCGCAACCAGCGCGAATGGATCGAAGCATTCGGCCGAGAGGTCCTGCCCGCCCTGACCTCCTGAGATGACCATCCAGGGCGTCGAGGGGCCGGCACCCGCCGCAGGTCCAGTGCCCTCGACCGCCCCTGCCCAGCCAGGCTGGCGGCGCTGGCTGCCCATGGCGCTGACACTCGGCCTCGTGCTGGTCGCGTTCGGCGTAGCGACGTGGATCACACTGGACGCGGGCCGGGTCGAGCAGGTCCGCCAACTCATCCGCTCACCGAACGGGCTCTTCGTCGTGTTCGTGCTCAACGTGCTCGCTAACGCCACCTTGATCCTGCCCGTGCCGGGGCTCGCGCTGACCGCGCTCGCGGCCACCGTGGCCGATCCGCTGACCGTGGGTGTGGTGGCCGGAGCCGGCCAGACGATCGGCGAGCTGACCGGCTATCTAGCCGGAGCAAGCGGCCGAAGGGCACTTGGCGTGGATGCCCGCAGTCAGCGCCTGGCTGGCTTGATGCGCCGCTGGGGAGCGATGATCCTGTTCTTCCTGGCGCTCATCCCCAACCCGTTCTTCGACATCGCCGGCATCATCGCCGGGGCGATGCGTATGCCGCTGCGCATCTATCTGGCTGCAGCGGGCGCCGGCAAGATCATCAAGAACGTGGCGCTGGCGTACGCGGTCGTGCTGGGCATGGATCAGCTGCTGGATCTGGTGACTTGACGAGGCGCTCGGTGTGTCTCCTGGCCGGTGGCTTCGGCGGCTCACGGATGGCCCACGGATTGCAGATCGTCAGCCGGCGCGAGGGATGGGACCTGGCCATCGTCGTGAACACCGGTGACGACATGGAGCTGCACGGCCTCTATGTCGCGCCCGATCTGGATACGGTCATGTACACCCTGGCCGGTCTGGCCGACAGAGAGCGCGGCTGGGGCGTCGCCGATGAGACCTGGTCAGCTGCCGCGATGCTGGAGGCCTACGGGCAGCCGACCTGGTTCCGGGTCGGTGATAGGGACCTGGCGACGCATGTCACGCGGACCGAGCGACTGAGGGGCGGGGCGCGGCTGACGGAGGTGACCGCGTCGCTGGCTGGGGCGCTGGGAGTAAGTGCCAGGCTGCTTCCGATGAGTGACCAGCCGGTCCGTACGGAGGTGCGGACGGCCGATGGCTGGCTGGACTTCCAGGATTGGTTCGTCCGCCGCCACCACGCCGACGACGCGCTTGAGATCCGCTACGCCGGCGTCGACCGGGCGCGACCGACG
>JACCYW010000186.1 GCA_013696275.1 Chloroflexota bacterium
CATCGAGAGTGGGAGGAGCTGGAGTTGGGTGGCTCGCTGGTTGATGTCGGCGGTCCGGTGAGCACCTGGCGGCACGGCTCCCGGCGGTCGATCGTCCGCTCAGCGAGCAGCCCGACCGACGAAGGCACGGGTCAGAGCACGGGCGGCCCATCCCCGGAGCGCTAACGGTCTGATGGTCCGCCCAGCGCGCAGCCCGACCGGCGAAGGCACAACCCCCGAGCACAACCCCGAGCACGGGGCAGCCCTGCTGAGACGCGGTGCGGACCTACCCGGGCATGCGATGCACCCGCAGGAAGTTGGCCGGCCCGTGGCCGATGGGCGACGCGGCGATGACGGCCAGCGACGAGCCGGCGGGCACTGCACCCATCGTCGCCAGACGGCTGGCCATCGAGTCCATACAGCTGTCGATGTCGGCTGGCTCATCCATGGCCAGCGGCGTCACGCCGCGCCTGAGGGCGAGTCGACGCACCACGACGGCATCGTGGGAGAAGGCGTAGATCGGCTTGCGGGGACGTGCGCTCGCGACCAGCTCCGCGCTTCGGCCGCTGGCGGTGTAGACGACCAGGGCTGAGACGTCTGGATGCCGGTCGGCCAGGTCGGCGGCCGCGGTAGCGAGGGCCCATGCCGTGTCCTCCTCGCCAGACGCGTCGCGGTGCTCGTGGGTCAGGGGCGCGTCGCGTTCTCTATCGAACCGTGTCTCGTAGGGCCCACCGCGCGCCTCGGCGTAGCTCGCGATGCGCGCCGCCGCTGTCGCGGCTTCGATGGGAAAGCGTCCGATGGCCGACTCGGCGGAGAGCATCACCGCGTCCGCGCCATCGAGCACGGCAGTCGCCACGTCGCTTGCCTCGGCCCGCGTCGGCCGGGGATGGGACGTCATCGACTCGAGCATCTGGGTGGCCACGATGATGGGCCGGCCGCGGGCGACGGCCCGGGCGATCATGCCCTTCTGAGCCAAAGGGATCTCCTCGAACGGCATCGCTACACCCAGGTCGCCCCGAGCGACCATGACCGCGTCAGCCTCGGCCAGGATGGCGTCGAAGTCGTCGACAGCGGCGCGCGTCTCGATCTTGGCCACCAGCAGCGCCCGGCGGTGACCGACGAGTGCACGCAACGCGGCTACGTCGGCCGCACTGCGAACGAAGGATTGCGCGATCAGGTCGGCTCCGAACCCGAGCGCCACCTCCAGTGCTTGACGGTCGCGCTCGGTGATGGCCGGCAGTGAGAGCCGCTCGGCGGGGATGCTTACGCCGGCGCCTGACCGCACGGTCCCGCCACGTATGACCTCGGTGTCGACCGGCTCGCCCGAACGAGCGACCAGCAGCTCGACCTCTCCATCGGCCAGCAGGAGCCTGTCGCCTTCGCGCAGGTCGGCCCCCAGCCCAGGGTGGTTGGTCGAGGCGACCGAGCGGTCGGTCGGACCAGCGTCGCTGCGAAGAAGGAAGCGCCCTCCGGTGCGCAGCGTGATGCTGCCGCCGGCGAGCTCGCCGAGGCGGACCTTTGGCCCCGGCAGATCGGCCAGGATGGCCACCGTCCGGCCCTCATCGGCCGCCGCATCCAACACGGCGGCGGCGACCCGGCGATGTCCTGCGTCCGTGCCATGCGAGAAGTTCAGCCGAGCGACATCCATGCCTGCCGCGACCAGCTCCGCCACCCGATCGACACTCGCCGGTCCGATGGTGCAGACGAGCTTGCTGGCGCGCATGGCGTCGCATACTAGATGTCCATGACCGATCCACGCGCGACCGTCGAGCAGGTCATCGACAGCATCCATCCGTCCCTCATCGAGATGAGTCGGCGGATACACGCCCGGCCTGAGATCGCATTCGAGGAGGTCTACGCCAGCGGGCTGCTCGGTGACCGCCTCGAGAGCGAGCGCTTCGCGGTCCAGCGTGGTGTGGCCGGCATGGCCACCGCCGTGCGCGGCAGCGCCGGTCCCGGACCCCTTCACGTGGTGCTCGTCTGCGAGTACGACGCGTTGCCGGTGGTCGGTCACGCGTGCGGACACAACGTCATCTGCGCGGCAGGCCTGGGAGCGGGCATCGGCCTGCTCGCGGTGGCGGAGGGACTGGGCCTCCGGGTCACGGTCCTGGGCACGCCAGCGGAGGAGGGCGGCGGCGGCAAGATCCAGCTCATCGAGGCCGGCCTCTTCCATGACGTCCACGCCGCGCTGATGGTGCATCCCGCGCCGCGGGACACCCTGGAGCCGTGGATCCTGGCGGCACAGACCCTGGAGGTGGCGTATACGGGTCGCGAGGCGCATGCCGCCGGCGCGCCAGAGAAGGGCATCAATGCGGCCGACGCGTTCGTGGTCGCGCAGGTCGCCATCGGCCTGCTGCGCCAGCACCTGCCGGCCTCGACCCGAGTACACGGCATCGTCACCCATGGCGGTGACGCGCCCAACATCATCCCGGCTTCGACGACCGGTCGGTTCATGGTCCGGGCCACGGATATCGACGCTCTGGCGGCCGTGCGGGAGCGGGTCATCGCCTGCTTCGAGGCGGGCGCACTGGCGACCGGGGCACGCCTCGCGGTCGAGCCGCGGGTGCGCTACGCGCACATGGTCCAGGACAGGGACCTGCTCGACGCTTACGGGCAGAACGCGGTCGCGCTGGGGCGATCGCTGGTACCGACCGAAGAGTCCGGCTTGGGACCCGTGTCGACCGACATGGGTGATGTGTCGCTGGTGGTGCCGTCCATCCATCCCATGATCGGCATCGACTCGCTGCCGAGCGTCAACCATCAGCCCGGTTTCACCGATGCGGCCGCATCACCGGCTGCAGACAGGGCCATCCGGGATGGAGCCCTGGCGATGGCCTGGACGGTCATCGACGCGGCGTCCGACCAACACATCCGGGCCCGACTGCTTGGCCGCGCCGTCAGCTAGCGCTCGGCGCGCAGGACCAGGATGTGCTGGTGGACGATGTTGGGCACGAACGTGCGCGGATACCCGTAAGGACGAAGTCGTGTACCAGCCTGGTACCAGATCAGATCGCCCTTGACGGTGAACCCGACCGTTGCCGCTCTGGCTGCCAGGTCGGCGCCGGTGAAGCGGTAGCTGCCGCCCTGATACGCATCGCGCACGATGACGACGGCATAGCGCCCATCGCGCAGGACACGCCGGCAACCGGTCAGCACCACCTCCATCCGGTCGAGGTACTCAGCGTACGTGGCGCTGTTGGCCAGGTCACGAGGATCGTCCGAGACCATCGCGTAGTCGGTCCGACGATTGGCGAACTCGGCGGCCAGCTGACCGCCGGCCATGGTCATCCGCAGCTGTGGGTTGTAGGGCGGGTCCATGGCCACCAGGTCGACCGATGCCACCGGTTGCTTGGCCAGGAGTGCGAGGGCATCGCCAGTCAGCATCTGACACGAGGTCGGATCGAAGTCGCGTTCCCCTCCCGGGTCGGCTGCACCGAGATTCGCCAGGATCGGACCGGCGCCGTCGTGCTCACCCATAGCCTCGCGCACGACCGTCTCATAGATGTTGACCCAGCGTTGCTCGAGCTCGAACCCCAGAGCACGCCTCGGGCGACTGCAGATGGCGGCTCCCAGGAGCGTGCCACCGACGCCGGCGAATGGATCGAGCACCAACTCATCGCGGCGGGTGAAGAATTCGATGAGCCGGGCCATCAGGCGGGGCGGCTTGTTGGCACCATGCGCTTTGCGCAGGTTGTGCCCCAGCTCCGATGGGTACGCCGTGGTCCAAAGTGACTTGGTGAAGTAGAGCCACTCGTCGCCGGGCAGCTCATTGAGCTCGTTGTCCGGGTGCACCGACGCTTGACCCATCCCGTTCAGTATCTGTTAACCCGCGCGTATGCTTGGCAGCATGGTGTTCCTGGGCCGCGAGGGAGAATTGGCCCAGCTGGCGGAGGCACTGCAGCGCACAGCGGACGGCGGATCCGCCCG
>JACCYW010000309.1 GCA_013696275.1 Chloroflexota bacterium
TCCAGACATAGCCGAGCTTGGTGGCTCGATCCAACTGCCGGCGCAGCACCCCTCGGGGATCGCCCGCGAAGGGCTCTCCACCAGGGGTGTAGACATCACAGATGACGCGCGCTGTACCGCGGCTGCCCAGCGGACCGGAACCCACGGTCCCGTGACCAGGCTGCCAGGGGATCTCTGCGAAGGTGTCCATGTCCGGCTTCAGCCATTGGTCGCTTTCGGCGATGCGGGTGAAGCCTTCGATGGAGCTGCCATCGAACCAGGTGCCATGCTCCAGTGAATCGGCCATCGTGTGAAGCGGGATGGTGACGCTCTTCACGGCACCGATGATGTCCGTGAATTGGAGCTGGACGAAGCGGACGTTGTGCTCCTTGGCCGCCTCGATCTTGGCCAGCGGGTCCTTCGTGGCGATGTCAAGGACCAAGGTTGGCTCCTTTCCGCTTCTGGAGGGGATGTCAGGCGTGAAGTCAGGCGACAAGCACTACTCCAACAGATCGTAGCTGCCACGTGACGGCACAGCAGGGTCGATGGCGACTCATCGAAGGACTATATTTGTGCATTTCGCACTATCCGCAGCGCCATCCCCACAGCGAAGCGAACGGTCGGGTCGTCTAGATCCCAGCCGGTCATGGCCTCCATGCGCTTAAGCCGATAGGCCAATGTGTTGCGATGGATGCCCAAGCCAAGGGCGGCTGCCGAGAGAGCCTGCGTGTCGAGGATGGCCCTCAAAGTGCCAAGGCGGGCGCTCACTTTGGCGGCACTTCCTTCCAGTAGCGGCGCCAGCAGCGCGCGAGCCTGGCGCTGGCCATCGGGTATGTCGTGGACAGCACCGAGAAGCCGGTAAGCCGGCAGGTCGACAGCGTGCACGACTCGATGGACAGCGGCCGAGGACGCGACCGCCCACGGTTCGGGGTCCAGTCCGGCGCTCGACTCGAGGGTAGCGCGCGCCTCCGCCTCGGCCAGAGCACGCTCATCGGGATCGTGAAACGGCCGCGACACCGCCACCTGGCGCTCGGCGACCGATGCGACTCGTTCGGCCAGCGCCAACCCCAGCGGATCCGCACCGTCGGCCACTCCGACCAGTCGAAGCTCGAGACTGGTGGCGTCACCGCGCATGGTCAGCCGTCTCGCCGGCGCCAGCCTCCGCAGCGCAGCTCTGAGACTCTGCCGCTCCTCCAGAGGTGAGGGGCGCTCGGCGATGATCTGACGGGCCACGATGGAGACCCAGGGTGGCCCCTCCGATGGCAGCCCGTGGCGGCCCATCCTGGTCGGATGCGGCGACGATGCATCGCGCACGGTGCGTCGCAACTCGAGGGCCAGGAAACCGGCAGCACGTTCGGCGACGGCGCGCTCCAGTTCGGTCGGTGGCTCGTGGCCCAGCAGGACCAGCGCACCAGGCTCGCCATAGACATCAGGTAATCCCACCCGTAGCACCGCCCGGAGCGGTCGCGCGATATAGGCGGCCGCCGCGGAAGCCGCGCCGGGCACGTCCGATGGGACGTGGACCGCCAGCGGCCGACCACGCGGCCGTTCGATGGCCACCGCCCGCCCGATGAAAGCTGCGACCGCAGCGAGGTGGGCCTCCAGGTCGCGACCGTCCAGGGCGATCCGCTCGAGCTGGTGTTCCAGCAGCCGCGCCTGGCGCTCCAGCTCGGCGCGGCCGCTGACCAGGTAGACGATGACCGAGCGCTCCAGTGCATTGGCATCTCCATCGAGCAGCGAGAAGGCGCCGATGCCGAGGGCGGCGGCGCGCGCCAGGGCCTGTGTGGCCAGCCTGTCGTCGGTCGAGGCGCCGACCACGAGCACGGCGGCCCCTCCAGCTTCCGCCACGGCGTCGACGACGCCGGCCGCGTCGACCGGTGCTGCCACCAGCTCCGTCAGGGCAGCCAGGGGGATGATGGCCAGGTCAGCCGACGCCAGGGCATCGAAGGCAGGCACTCGGGCCTTCATCACCCGGACCCAGCCCACCTCTCGATCTGGCGGCTCGGCAAAGGCCACGGCGTGCGGGAAGGTCGCCCGCCAGACGTCCAGTACACGGGCCATGTATCAGGCTCCGGAAGGGGCGCTCATCCAGGTACTGGCGCCTTGCCCCGGGCTCCCGCCCGGCCCGACAGGTGGTCGACCAGCAGGCCGAACTCGCGCTCGGCGTCCACATACCGGTCGGCGATCATGGCCAGGCGCACAGCGCCGTCGCGGGTCACCTGTGCCCAAACCCGGCGGCGCGGCAGGTAGAAGGTCAAGGCCAGGCCGCTGATGAGGCTCAAGAACGCGCCCCAGATGATGGGCGCCCCTGGGTCACGCTTGATGACCATGCCGGTGAATGCACCCGGACCGGCCCAGCTGATGGTGTAACCGAGCGTCTGGGCCGGGTCACTCGCGGCGCCGACACCCAGCATCGTTCGGAAGAGGATGGCCGGTGACCCATCGGCGGGAGCGGGGCCGAGACCATTGACCGCCAGGACGGCCGTGCCCGCCGCGTCGCGCTGGAGGAGCAAGAGCAGACCGAGGCCCGAGCCCGGTACCGTCAGGAACCCCTGTGGTCGACCAGCCAACTCACCGGCCAGCAAGACAGGACCTGACCAAACGAGACGGTCATCCGGGTCGCGGATGGCCACCTCGGCACTGGGCCCGAAGGTGTTCTGGTGGAAGACGAAGCCATCCACCTCCAATGGGTCATTCACGGTGATGGTCTTGCGGGCCACCTGCTGGCCATCGCGATAGACGCCCAGGTCGGTCCGGAAATCGATGAAGCTGCCATCAGGCCGCTGGGGGGCCTGGAAGCTGATGTTCTTGACCAGCAGGTTGTGCGGCGTCCCGACCGGTTGGACCGGCGCCGTCTGGCCCTCGCCGACGAAGACGACCGTCTCGAAGCCCAGGGCGGCCGTCACCGCACCCCCCAGGAGGAAGAGGATGAGACCCAGATGCGTCAGCAGCGTGGCCATCTTGAGATATCGGAATCGGTCGCCGTTGAGCCACTCCACCGATCCGTCTTCGGCGCGCATGCGGCGCACCTTGAAGCGCCGCGCGCGCAGTGCCTCAGCAACATCGTCGGCGGTCAGGGATCCTGCCTCGAAGTGGGCGCGCTCAGGCAGCCTGAGGTCGAAGAATGCGTCCGGCTGCTGGACCGTCAGACGGCTCACGCCGCGCCACATTCGAGGCGTGCGGCCCAGTGTGCAGACCACGATACTGATGACCAACAGGACCAGGAGGCCGATGAACCAGGGTGCCGCGAAGACGCGGAAGAAGCCGAGGCGCTCCAGGATGTCGACCACGCCAGGCCCGAAGTTGGGGTCATATCGAGCGTGGATGGCAGCCATCTCGGCGGCGTACGCGGCCGGGTCGCGCAGCGCGAAGGGGCCGATCTGGATGAAGAGCGTACCGATGAGCCCGGCGACGGCCAGCGTGATGATCTGGAGGACTGCGAAACGAACGCTCGTGAGCGTCCGCCAGATGCCCAGCGCCAGCGCAGGGAGTGGCTCGCTGGGTGACGCCAGACGGCGGGCGCGAAGGCCTCGCGAACCGAGGCCGATCGAGGCTATGGCAGACCTACACGTGGACCGCTGAACGAGCCGCGGCGAGGCCCGCGCCCAGGTCAGCGATCAGATCCTCGACGTCCTCGAGTCCGACCGAGACGCGCACCAGACCTGGCCTGATACCCGCCGCGACGAGGTCGGCATCATCCAGTTGCCGGTGAGTGGTGGATGGAGGGTGGACACAGATGGTCTGGACCGCGCCGAGCGAGGCTGTGCGCGGCGGGATGGCCAGTGCGTCCAGGAAGCTCGACGCAACGCGCCGGTCAGCCAGATCGAACGCGAGCATCCCGCCGCCGGAGCGGAGCAGACGTTGGGCGACCAAGGCCTGAGGATGAGAGGCGAGGCCGGGGTAGAAGACATCCTTGACCTCAGCCTGGCCTTCAAGGTAGCGGGCGATCGTCAGGGCGCTCGACGAGTGCCGGTCCATCCGTACGTGCAGGGTCGCCAGGCCGCGCAGGACCAGAAAGGCCGAGAAGGGGGCGACGATGGAGCCGATGTCGATCTGCATCGCCCGTACGTCGGCGATCAGCTCCCGCGAGCCGCTGACCACACCAGCCACGACATCGGAATGTCCGCCCAGCCACTTGGTAGCCGACTCGACCACCAGGTCGACCCCCAGTTCGGCTGGCCGGCAGAGGTAGGGCGAAGCGAAGGTATTGTCGACCACGACCAGCGCCCCGTGGCGGTGGCCTAGTTCAGTGAGCGCAGTGAGGTCGGCGACCACGATGGTCGGGTTGCTGATCGTCTCCAGATAGAGGATGCGCGCCCCACCGGCAAGCGCCGCCTCCGTGGCGTCCAGGTCGGTCGGGTCGACGAAGGTGGTCTGGACCCCGAAGCGGCTCAGCACCCGCCCGAAGAGGGTCCGGGTACTGCCGTAGACGGCGCTCGTCGAGACGATGCGATCGCCTGCACCAAGGAAGGGCACCACGGCGCCGTGGATGGCGGCCATCCCGGAACCGAATGCGAAGGCAGCTTCCGCGCCCTCGAGTCCCGCTACTGCCTCGGCCAGCGCAGCCGCGGTGGGGTTGTCGATGCGTGAGTAGGCGAAGCCAGCTCGTCGGTCGGCCAGGATGTCACCGAGCTCGGCCGAATCGGCCGAACCGAAAGTGGCTGACTGGTAGATGGGCACAGACGTCGGGAGCTGATCGACCAGCGGCGGCGCAGTGGCAGTCCGGATAGCTCGCGTACCGAAGCCATGCGCGGACGGGGGTCGTAGCCGGGCCATGCCCAGACTCTACACCGCCTTGCCGCCGCCAGCGATGGCCATCGTAACGTAGCTCACTACCTGGTTCTTGCCTCGTCGCTTCGACTCGTACATCGCGGCGTCCACGCTGGCCATCAATCCCTCTGCCGCCGTGCCGTCCTCGGGATGCGAGGCCAGGCCGATCGATACGGACACCTCGACCGGCCGGGCGTCCGCTCGGAGGACGAGCCCGCCGATCTCCCGGCGCAGCTTCTCGGCCAGGACCCGGGCACCTGCGGAAGCGGTCTCAGGGAGCACGATCACGAACTCGTCGCCGCCGTAGCGGGCGGCGAGGTCGGACTGACGCACATTTCGCCGAATGACTTCAGTGACCGCTTGCAATACGCGATCGCCGACCTGGTGGCCGAAGGTGTCATTGATGGGCTTCAGACCGTCGAGGTCGACCATCAGGAGGCAGAAGCCACGGCCCACCCGGCCAGACCGGGCGATCTCCCGCGAGATAGCGTCGAAGAGGTGGGTCCGGGTGTACAGCCCGGTCAGCGGGTCGAAGTCGGCCAGCCGCATGGCCGCTTGGTTGGCTCGTCGCTGCTGCCGTCCGATGACCGTGGCGATGGAGGCGAGCAAGGCGAGGGCCAGCACGTTGAAGAGCGCCCAGGTGGTGCCCGCGATGCCCGACTGTTGATCGGCCGGAGCGAGAGCGATGGTGAAGAGGTAAGCCAGGGAGGAGGCGACCGACAGCAGGGCCGGCGAACGGTCATCGGCTGACAGCGTGGCCGCGCCGACGATCAGGAAGTAGCCGACCACGAAGGGACTCCGGACGCCGCCGGTCATGGCGACGAGCAGGGTCACCGCGACGATCGCCACAGCGGCCTGAAGGATGGGTCGCACTGATCCCATAGCATCGACGGGC
>JACCYW010000246.1 GCA_013696275.1 Chloroflexota bacterium
GATCGGGCGCCGCTGCGCCTCCTGGACTCAAAGGATGCCCGGATGGTCGCCCTCAACCAGGACGCGCCAAGCATCACCGACGCGCTGTGTGAACCGTGCCGTAAACACTTCGCCGCCGTGCGCACGCACCTGGATGCCATCGGAGTGACCTACACGATCGCCCCGCACCTCGTCCGCGGCCTCGACTATTACACCCGCACGGCCTTCGAATTCTTTCCCCGGCTGGCGCATGGCCAGCAGGATGCGCTGGGCGGCGGGGGCCGCTACGACGGATTGATCGAGCTGCTGGGCGGGCGGCCGACGCCCGGCATCGGCTTCGGCATCGGGCTCGACCGGGTCGTCCTTGCGCTCGCGGCGCAGGGCGAAGAGCCCACCGGACCGGCGCGCTCGGCGGTCGTAGTGGTCGGCGCAGATGCGGCCGACACGGTCACTCGACTGCGGCTGGCGACCGACCTGCGAGCCGCCGGCATCTCGGCCCGGGCCGATCTGGCGCCGCGCAAACTCGCCCGGCAACTCGACGGTGCGGCTCGCTCGGGTGCCCATTTCGCGGTCATCTGCGGGACCGAGCTGGATAGCGGCCAGGTCCAGCTGAAGGATCTCGAAGCGGGCACGCAGCGCCTGGCGAACCGCGCTGACCTACCCCGTGAGTTGGCCCGCGCCTCAGCGCAGCATCGCCACCGACCCTAGCAGCGGATCAGATGCGCCACCCCGCAAGGGCGCCCGGGAGCCGGTCAAGGAAGGTCGCGCGGCGCAGGAAGTGGACGTTGACACGGTCGGTCGTGCCGTCCGGCCAGGGCCCGTAGACGGCGCGGCTGTCGCTCTCCCAGCCATGCTGGACGACGGTGTTCATGAAGCGTTGCGCGGTCTTGCGATGCGGCTCGGCTAGCCAGAGCATCCCATCCGGCGTGAGCAGGCGCTCGATGAGCCTCAACAAAGGGAACACATCGCGTCCTTCATACAGCACGTCGGCGGCCAGGATGAGACGGAAACCGCCGCGCGACTGGGTACCGAGCAGAGCCGGGGTCTCAGGTGCTCGCCAGTTGAAACGGAGCGCCCGCGCTGCGCGTCGAGCGTTGACCAGCGTGTTGTAGCGGCAGTGGGCCAGTGAAAGGACCGAATAGTCGGCCGTGATGAGCGACGCGCCGGTCTCCAGGATGGCGCATGCGGTAGTGCCCAGCCCGGCGCCGAGCTCGAGCACGTCGTGCCCCGCCAGCTCCTCGGCACGCTGGACGACAACGTCGGCCAGTGCCACGCCGCTGGCCCAGGCCTTGGCCCAGTGCGGCATCTGCCTGTCCGGGTCGGCGCGGGCCGCCGCGAAGAGACGGTCCTTGGAGGCCTGATCGGGTTTGGCTATCGAGTAGCGGCGCCGGCTGATGGGCAGCGTCACCTCTTCCACCTCGAGCGTCACCTGTCGGTCGAGCCAGCGCTGGAGCCGACCTATCCGCGCCGCAGGCAGGACGAGCCCTTGGGCGGCTGCGACCGGCGCCGGCGGCGCTGACGCGGCGAGATCTTGGCCGGTCAGGTTCATGCAGCCGCGACGCGGTCGGAGGGAGAAGCTGATACCTCGCTCGAACCCACCAGGAGACCCACGCCGGTCAAGAGGATGCATGCCACGGCGACCGCTACCAGGGTCGCCTCGAGCCCGAGCGAGGGCACCGCGAGGCCGACCACCAGAGCTCCCACGACCTGGCCACCGCCGGCCACGGCCATCAGTGCCCGCGATGTCGCGGGCAGCTGGCCGGCGCTGACTACCCGACGCGCGCCGACGGTGATCAGCACGTCGTGGGTGACGCCGACGATCCCCAGACCGACGAGGACGACCGCGGCGAGCGCCAGCCAGCCGATGAAGCCGATGGCCATCAGCCCGAGCGCGACCAGCACCACGGTGGCGCTCAGCAGCAACGGAAGCGCCACGTGGCCCAATAGCCGTGTCACCGGTAGGGGACCGATGACCATGCCCAAGGCGACCGCCGCCAGCGGCAGCCCGAGCCCCGCCGCCGGTGCACCCAGCCGCTCGACCAACGCGGGCAACGCGACAAGCATGCCGGCGGCCATGGCCGCGACGGTGAACGAGGTGCCTCCCAGCATCGCCAGACGCCGGACGGACAAGGGCCGCTCCTGTGTCGTTGGGGCCGCCTCGGAGGGCGACGGCATCGTGCCATCGAGCGAAAGCCATACGAGCAAGCCGCCGACCGCCAGGGAGACAGCAGCGGCCAGCAGCAGCGCCGGCGCGTCGTATGACACCAAGATGGCCGCCGCCGTGGTGCCGACCAGAAAGGCCAGCCGCTCGATGGTCGCGTCCACAGCGATGAGACCGCCCAGGCGCACCCGCGGCGCGAGCGACGGCATCAGGGATGCCCGAGCCTCGCTCGAGAGAGCTGCGAGCAGGCCCGAGAGGCCCGCCGCGGTGACCGAGGCCAGCAACGGGTCAGCCCCGGAGAGCAGCACGAGCACGGCCGCCGTCGCGGCTCGACCCAGATCGAGGGCCAGGAGCGGTCCCCGCCCCAGCCGCGCCGCCAGGGGGCCAAGCATGGCCAGGACCACGTACCGCGCCATGGCTCGTGCCGCCACCACGTAGGCCACCGATGTCACGTCCCGCGATGCCGCCCAGGCCGCACTCAGGAGCGCCACCAGCAACAGCCAGTCGCCGGCCGACGAGGTGAGTCGACCGGCCCACGATGAGCGGCCGTCGCGATCGTGGAGCAGGGTCGCGTAAGGGCGCCAACGTTCTGCCAGCGCTGTCATCTCGGGCACGGGACGATACTGTACGGGACGATGCGCCGGTGATACCTGCCCCGATGACCACGGCCACGGCCATCACCCGAGGTGTCCGCTGGTGAGCGCCATCCAGGTCCGTCCCGCCAAGCCAGCGGATCGCGACGCCTGGGACGCCTTCGTAGCGCAGCGCCCAGAAGGCGACCCGCTACAGGGCTGGGCATGGGCTGAAGCGGGCCAGGCGGTCGGTGAGCATTGGGAGCGCCGTCTGGCCGTAGGTTCCGACGATCGCATCAGAGGCGTCATGCAGGTGTACGTCCGGCCCACCCATCTTGGACGCACCATCCATTACGCGCCCCATGGCCCTGTCTGGGAGCGCGAGGCTGCTGACTCCGCCGAGGTGCTCGGCAGGCTGCTGCGTGAGGGACGCCGGATGGGGCGAGCAGCACGAGGCGTCGTCATGAAGGTCGATCCACGCACGCGCTATGGCGGCGGCCCGGACGCGCTGGGCGACCGGCTCGACGTCGAGTCTCGTCTGCGGGGAGCCGGCCTGAAGCCAGCGCACTTCTTCCTTCAGGCGCCGACCACGCGCATCGTCGACTTGCTTGACGGTGGCGAGAGCCTGATGAGCACGTTCGTGCCGGATGCCCGTACCCGAGTCAGGCGCGCCGTCAAGGAAGGCGTACAGACCGAGCTCGATCGTGCGGGCGCGCCGCATGTCCTGGATGCCTTTCAGGAGTTGCTGGTCGAGACCTCCGAGCGACAGGGCTTCGAGATCCGCCGGTCGCGCGAGTTCATCGCCGCCCTGGCCGACCAGCTGGCCGCTCAAGGCGACTGGTTCACGGTGCTCGCCCGGTTCGAGGGACGACCCATCGCCGGCATCATCGGCCCGCGGACGGGTGACCGCGCGTTCTATCTCTACGCGGCCTCGACCCGCGATCCAGCCATGGACCGCAAGCGGGGCGGGTACGCAGCCATGGCAGCGCTGATGCGCGCCCACGCCGAGGCGGGCACCAGGACGCTCGACCTATGGGGCGTGCGCGAGCCCGGCGACGAGTCGATCGATCCGTCGTGGCAGGGCTTCACCTCCTTCAAGACCCGTTTCGGTGGCCGGCCGCTGCGCCACCCCCGGACGTTCGACGTGGTCCTCGATCCCTACTGGTTCCGCATCCGGGACTGGCGCGAGCGCTATCTCGATGCGCGCGCCGCAAGGCTTTCGCGCGCAGCGGCTGAGCCAGCGCGCGACGGGTGATCGTGCCCGCCGCGGCCTCCGGTACCATCACTCGCCCATGCGGACCGCATTTCGAGACCTGACCTGCGGCGACGCCCGTCTCACTCAGGTGGGCCGTCCGGTCGCGCTCTCCGGCTGGGTGCACCGGCGGCGCGACCTGGGCCAGCTCATATTCCTGGACCTGCGCGATCGGTTCGGCATCAGCCAGGTGGTCATCGACGCTCAGGAG
>JACCYW010000279.1 GCA_013696275.1 Chloroflexota bacterium
TCACGGAGCCCGGTCTATTGGCTGACATGGTCGCCTACAGCCCGGACATGAGCACCGAGCAGCGCCAGGAGCTGCTCGAGACCATCGATGTCACCGAGCGGCTCAAGCTCGTGTCGACCTTCCTGGCCCGTCAGATAGAGATCCTGGAGCTCAAGGGTCGCATCCAATCCGAGGTCAAATCGGAGATGGACAAGACCCAGCGCGAATACATCCTGCGTGAGCAGCTCAAGGCCATCCAGCGCGAGTTGGGCGAGGACGATCCGCAGCAGGCGGAGATCAACGAACTGCGCGAGAAGGTCGAAGCCGCCGGGATGCCCGATGAGATCAAGGCCCGGGCCATCAAGGAGGTCGACCGGATGAGCCGGATCCCGTCGGCCTCACCCGAGGTCGGCGTCATCCGCACCTACGTGGACTGGCTCATCGGGTTGCCCTGGACCGTCTCGACGGAGGACAACCTGGATATCCGTGAGGCGGCGCGCATCCTGGATGAGGATCACTACGGCTTGGAGAAGATCAAGGAGCGCATCCTGGAGTACCTCTCCGTGCGCACCCTGGCCGACACCATCCGAAGCCCCATCCTTTGCTTCGTCGGCCCGCCCGGCGTCGGCAAGACCTCGCTCGGTCGGAGCGTCGCACGAGCGATGAATCGCAAGTTCGTGCGCATGAGCCTGGGCGGCATCCACGATGAGGCAGAGATCCGTGGTCACCGGCGCACCTACATCGGTGCGCTGCCCGGTCGGATCATCCAGAACGTCAAGACGGCTGGCAGCAACAATCCTGTCTTCATGCTCGACGAGGTCGACAAGATCGGCATGGACTTCCGCGGCGACCCGAGCTCGGCGCTGCTCGAGGTGCTCGATCCGGAGCAGAACAACACCTTCCAGGACAACTACCTGGAGGTGCCGTTCGATCTCTCGCGCGTGCTCTTCATCGCAACCGGCAACCTGCTCGACCCCATCCCGCCCGCACTGCGCGACCGGATGGAGGTCATCCAGCTGCCTGGCTACACGCAGCAGGAGAAGATCGAGATCGGCAAGCGGTTCCTCATCCCCAAGCAGATGGAGAACCACGGCCTGAAGGACAAGCACATCCAGATCACCGACGAGGCGCTCGTTGAGCTCGTGCAGAGCTACACCAAGGAAGCCGGCGTCCGCAATATCGAGCGCGAGATCGCCAGTGTCATGCGCAAGGTCGCGCGGCAGGTCGCCGAGGGCCGTAAGCGCAAGGTAGTGGTCGATCGCAAGAAGCTGGCCGAGTTCCTTGGCCCAGCGCGCTTCGAATACGGCGAGCTGGAGTCGGAGGATCAGACCGGCGCGGCGACGGGTCTCGTGGTCACCGAGGTCGGTGGCGACGTGGTCGCCGTCGAGGTCACCCGCATGGAGGGCAAGGAGGACTTCATCCTCACCGGCCAGCTCGGTGAGGTGATGCGTGAGTCGGCTCGAGCCGGCCTCTCCTGGATGCGCGCCAATGCCAGCGCACTGGGCATCTCCCGCGAGACGTTCGAGAAGAACACCCTGCACATCCACGTGCCGGCCGGTGCCATCCCCAAGGACGGCCCTTCGGCGGGTATCACCATGGCTACGGCCATGGTCAGCGCTCTGACCGGCATCCCCGTCCGCAAGGACATCGCGATGACCGGCGAGATAACGCTGCGCGGGCGCGTCTTGCCCATCGGGGGTCTGAAGAGCAAGATCCTGGCCGCCCATCTCGCCGGGGCCAAAGCGGTCATCCTGCCCCAGAAGAACGAAAAGGATCTGCGCGACATCCCGGATGAGATCCGCAAGCAGATGAAGCTCATCCTGGTCGACTCGATGGGACAGGTATTGACCCAGGCCCTGCGGCGTCAGCCGCAGGCGCTGAAGGTGCCGCCGGCAGAGGTCATCCAGCCCGGGGAGCCGTTGGATGACCAGCCGTCCGCGCCGGACAAGGTGCGTCGCGGCTTCCCGACCACGGAGCAGCCGCCGGCCGTCGCCTCAGGGACGTCGATGGCCGGCTAGGCCTCCTACCTGGCAGCCCATGGAATACAAGGACTACTACGCAGCACTCGGCGTCCCTCGGACGGCGAGTGCGGCGGAGATAAAGAAACAGTTCCGCAAACTCGCGCGGCAGCACCACCCCGATGTCAACAAGGGCGATGCTGCCGCCGAGCGGCGTTTCAAGGAGGTCAGCGAGGCCAACCAGGTCCTCTCAGACCCCGAGAAGCGCAAGCTCTATGACCGGATGGGTGCCGACTGGGAGGCCTACCAGCGGGCGAGCGCGGGCGGCGGTGCGGCTCAGGGTGATCCGTTCGAGGGCTTCCGCCAGTACGCTGGCGGGGCAGGTGGCCCTGGTGGCACGGCCGGACCCGGGGGCATCCGTTTCGAGTACCACGGCGACCCGGAGGATCTGGCCGGCTTCTCCGACTTCTTCCGCACGTTCTTCGGTGGCGGTGCCGCTCCGCCTGGTCGCGCGGCGGGCCGAGGCGCCGCCGGCCCCCGCACCAGGGTCAGGACGGCATCCAGTCTGGAGGACCTCATGGGCGGCCTCGGCGGCCGGCAAGGCGACCTTGACGGGCTCGGCGGGCCGAGCGACGGCTCGCCCGGCGCAGGCGGCCGCAGCGTATTGCGCGCCGATGCCCAGGCGGAAGCGACCATCAGCCTGGAGGAGGCCTTTCATGGCACCCAGCGGCGGGTGGAGATCCACGGCCACCGGCTGGACGTGCGCATCCCTCGTGGGGTGGACACGGGCCGCCGCATCCGGCTGACCGGCAAGGCAGGGAGCGGTCCCGACGCCGGCGACCTGTACGTTCGGGTGACGGTGGCGCCCCATCCCGACTTCACCCGGGAAGGAACGAACCTGCGGCGCGACGTGCCCGTGACGTTGGCTGAGGCGATGCTTGGCGCGGAGGTGCCCGTCAGGTCGCTGAAGGGCCGTGTGCTCCTACGGATCCCTGCTGGCACCCAGAACGGCCGGACGTTCCGATTGAAGTCGCAGGGCATGCCCCGCTTCGGGGCCGCGGATGGCGAGGCGCCGGCAGGCGACCTGCTGGTGCGCGTCAACGTGGTGCTGCCGGACGGCCTCAGCGATGAGGCGCAGGAGCGCTTCAAGGCGTTCACGGAGCTGGTCGACCAGCCCGACCCGCGCGCCTAGTGTCCTCGACCAGCCGGACCGGCACCTAGCTCGCTCGGCAGATCCGATCATCCGTCGCCGGTGGCGACACTCGACGACCGCTTGAGCCTCTAGCTGGGCACTTCACGGGCCCAGCGAGGCACTTGAGGCGTCAGAGCCCCTGGTCGAGGCCGCAGCCCACCTTCGTCGAGCTGACCAGAGTTCGCCACGCGCGATCGAGCCGCTCGACGGCCGTCTGGTTCCATCGAGTGTCGCCCGGAGAGCGGCGTATGCCACAAAGAGCGAGCGGTCGGCCCGGGCCCCGCGGCTAGTCGAGGCGGCGTTGCCAGGCTAGGACGGCACGCTCATCGTCCGGACCAATTCCGCCGCGCGAGGAGCGAACTCGGGATCGACCATGACCATGTACCGGTCTGCCTGAAGGCCGCCGGTCGAGGTGAAGTCGCGCTTACCACCGGTGAAGGCGTAGCTGATGAGTGCGAGCACTGCCCCGGCGAACGCGCCCACGATGAGCCCGTAGACGACCAGCACCAGGGCGCTCCCCACCGGTGCCAAACCCAGGAGGCCCAGCAGTGCTCCAAAGAAGGCACCGATCAGGGCGCCGCTGACAGCACCACCCAGGGCGACCCGTCCCCAGTTCAGCCGGCCGGTGACCTGCTCCACCAGGCGCAGGCCTTCAGCGACGATGGCCACGCGCTCGACCGGAAAGCCGCTATCGGACAGGTGGTCCACCGCCCTCTGTGCCTCTCGATAGATGGTGTAGGTGGCGACCGTGATGCGAGCCGCGCTGGGATCATCCATACCGATCCTCCGTCCCTGACTTGCGCTGGCGACCAGTGTGCCACCCCGGACGCCGGCCCCCGGACGGATCGTTG
>JACCYW010000295.1 GCA_013696275.1 Chloroflexota bacterium
GCCGTGATGGCCGTCCATACCGGCGTGTCGATGAGCGTTTTGACGACAAGGCCGGGATCACCGCCGCACAGGTAGAAGAGACTGCCGCGGGCGGCGGTGGCAGCAGTGGCGGCAGAAAGCGCTGCTCGGCGGGTGCGGACCGGTAACTCCGCGATCGACAGACCGAGGTCGGCGAACCATGCCGTGGCGGTCGCCACCGCCCGATCCGGATCCTGACGGGCAGCGGCCGACGCGATGACGAAGGCCTGGCGACCACTCCCCAGCGTCCGTGCCGCCCTGATGAGCACCTCGTCCTGCGGCTCGTTGCCAGCCAGGAACTCCTCACCGCCGACCAGCGCCAGCGGGCCTCGTCGCGGTGCGCGCGTCACGCAGCTAGTCTGGCGTGGTGTGCGGCCGGATGACACAGCAGACTTCGCCATCGGACCTGGCCCGCATGTTCGACGCTGAGGTGCTCATCGACGACGCCCCGCTTGCCCGCTTCAACTGCGCGCCGACCGATCCCCTGAACGTGATCCTGGAGCGCGACGATGATCGCCTGGTCGAGCGGCATCGCTGGGGTCTCATCCCAACCTGGGCAAAGGACCGTCGCTCCGGCGCTCGGCGGATCAACGCACGTGCCGAGACGGTCGCCGACAGCCCGAGCTTCCGGGCGGCATTCCGCAAGCGACGCTGCATAGTGCCGGCCGACGGCTTCTATGAGTGGCGGATGACCGACACGGTCCGACAGCCGTGGCACATCCGCCGACGGGATAGCCAGCCCATGGCCATGGCCGGCCTGTGGTCGGTCTGGCGCGATGCCCAGAACGGCGTCTGGATGCCATCGTGCTCCGTCATCACCACAACGGCGGTGCCTCGCCTGGCAGCCCTGCACGACCGCATGCCGGTGTTGCTGGAAGGGGACATCTGGTCGGCCTGGTTGAGCGCCGATGCGAACCCGTACGACATCCTGGCTGAGGTGCTGGCCACGCCAGCCGCGGACGGACTGGAGCTCTGGCCGGTATCTCGTCTCGTGAATGACGTTCGCAATGAGGGTCCCGAGCTGATCAGGCCCATCGTCGCTGACGCGCTGGACGATGGGCACGCGTTGAGACTGGCTCTCTGAGTCCGCGGCACGCAGCGCTACGCCCTAGATGCCCTCGAAGAAGATGCCGGCCAGGATGACGACGGTGGCCACGATGAAAGACCAGATACCTATCAGCTCGCCGCTGAAACCAGCGATGGCGGGGATCAGGTGGGCGAACGTCCCCAGTACGCCGACCAGCACGAAGATGAGACAGAAGCCGATGGTTGCCAGCTTTGGCGCGTGCTGCGCCCGACGGCCCACCTTCAGATGCCCGGCAACAGCGAGCCGATGATCAACAGCATGGGCGAACCGAACAGGCAGGCATAACCGATCGTGCGGTCGAGCAGCAGGGCCATGACGTCTCGCTCGACGCCACGGGGAAGGCTCAGGCCGGAGATGAAGTCGACCACCGAGTCCTGGTCCAGCAGCGTCCCCGCGATGCCCACGCCAAGCAGGGCGAGCGCGATGAGAACGGTCACCATCCGGGGAGGGTTGGGTCGCAGCGACATCGCGGCAGGATAGCAGTGGGCATAGCTGTCGGAGAGCCGCCGGGAATCAAGAAGCCCCGGCACCAAGGCCGGGGCTCCTCGCTATAGGGATGAGGGTCAGTCGGGAAGCTCTCCGACGGGAATCAGATCGGCTTGGTACTGTCCCGAATCGGTCTGCCCGGATTCATCCTCCATGGTCACGATCATCCAGCCCTTCATGCCGTTCGTCGGGACGTAGTTCGCCTTCCGAACGCTGAGCGGGATGGTTGCCCTGTCGCCCGGCTCGAGCGGGATGAAGTCGGAGTTCGAGATGACGGGTCGGAAGGCGTCGTAGTGCGCCTCCCGGGTACCGAGTGGCGGAGTGTCGCCGGTCGTCGCGAAGTCGAACTGCGCGAGCGTGCCGTCGTCATCCCAGAAATCGTAGCTTTCGGCGAGATACTCGAAGTCGGTGTCGCCCGTCCTGCTCAATCCCAGCTCGCTGGCGAGGACAGGTAGCAGCATCGTCGCACCGTTATTGGGAGCGGTCGCGAAGAAGACGTCGACCACCGAGTCGTCCGAAAGATCGACGATGAGGGAGACATAGATGCCTTCCAGCGCGCCGAGGACCACGCCGGCATCGATACCGATGACGACATAGTCAGGTTCGTCGTCGTCGTTGGCGTCGATGAGCACGTCGAACTCGTTCTCCGAGGCGTTGCCCCACTTGTTCCAGGTGTTGACCGCGAACACGACGCAGCGATCATCAGCATCGGCTGTTCCCGTGCACACCTCGGTCGGCAGGGTCTGGACGCCGGCGGCCCGGATGTCGATGCCGTCGAGTCCGTCGTTGCCGTCCGCCAGGCCCCACTGGTAGACATCAGCGATGCCGAAGTGCACGCCAGTGTTCTTGAC
>JACCYW010000311.1 GCA_013696275.1 Chloroflexota bacterium
GTCGGGCATCCTGCCCGATGTAGCCGGTCTCCCAGGTCCCGGGCAGATGCGGCAGTTCGCCGCCAACGGTGACATCGTGGACTTAGGCACCGTGCTCGATCGGGCCACTTACGAAGCGGAGACCGCACCGACGTTCGTCGAGCTCGGCACCGTCGACGGGATGCTCGCTGGCGTGTTCATCAAGAGCGCCGTCAAGGGTCCCATCTGGTACAACGTCGCGAACTTCACCGGTGAGCCACCGGCGACATTCGAAGATCTTCAGGCGTTGCCGGCAGATCCAGCCGAACAGAAGTGGTGCGTGGCGCTCGAGGGCGGCGCTGACTCCGGTTGGCCCGGGACGGACTGGATCGAGGACATCGTCCTTCGCCAATCAGGTCCTGAGGTCTACGATCAATGGGTCGCTGGTGAGGTCGCGTGGACCTCGCCGGAGATCCGCTCCGCGTTCGAGACCTTCGGCCAGGTCCTGGAGAACTCGTACGGCGGCCCAGACTACATCAATGCGACTCCCTTCGGGCAGGGCGGCAACCAACTCTTCGCGGATCCGCCGGGTTGCCTCTTCCATCACCAGGCCAGCTTCATCACCTCGTTCTTCATGAATGAAGGGGGGGCGACGGCCGACCAATACGACTTCTTCCTCTTCCCGGAGATCGACCCCGAGTACGCGGGGGCACTGACCGGGGCAGGCGATCTGTTCGGCATGTTCAACGATACGCCGCAGTCGCGCGCCCTCATCCAATACTTGGTGACGCCAGAGGCCCAGCAGATCTGGGTCGACATCGGCGGCGCGATCTCGGGCAACCTCATGGTGACCGAGTATCCCGATGAGATCTCACAACGTCTGGCTGAGGCTCTCGCCGATGCCGAGACGTTCCGCTTCGATGCCGGTGACCAGATGCCAGGCGAGATGAACACTGCCTTCTTCGCCGCGATGGTGGAGTTCGCCGCCGACCAGTCGGCGCTCGACTCGATCCTGGCGAATCTGGACACCGTCCAAACGAGTGCCTACGAGGAGTAGGAGACCAGCTTCAGGGGCGGATCTTCGGTCCGCCCCTGGACGACCCTTCGTCTTCACCGCTGGGAGGAGGAAGCGTTGGACGACCTGATCTTGGCTGCCGTCGTGGTGGTCGGCATCCCGGCTGTGCTAGTCGGCTACATCCTCCTGACGGAGCAGATCCTCAAGGTCTTCCCGGAACGCAGGCGTGCTCGAGTCAGACCCTGGCTGTGGCTGCTGCCTGCTCTGGCGTTCCTGTTCGTGTTCTTGGTCTACCCGGCCATCGGCACGTTCATCGATAGCTTCAAGGACCGTCGCTCCGGGGACTTCGTCGGACTCGCGAACTACCAGTACGTCTTCGGCAGCCCGGACGTCCTCGGAGCCATCAAGAACAACATCCTGTGGCTGGTGCTCTTCACCGGCCTCACCGTGGGATTCGGGCTCGCCATCGCCATCCTGGTGGACAGGGTGCGCTACGAATCCACCGCCAAGTCCGTCATCTTCATCCCCCTGGCCATCAGTTTCGTAGCGGCCGGGGTCATTTGGCAGACCGTCTACGCATTCCAGCCAGCGGGCCAGCCCCAGACAGGCCCCCTCAATGCGATCATCACAACCTTCGGGGCTGATCCGATCAGTTTCGTGCGCAACGCCACCACCGGCACGTTCGCGCTCATCATCGTGGGTGTCTGGATATGGACCGGCTTCGCCATGGTCATCCTGTCGGCAGGCCTCAAGGGCATAAGCGCGGAATTACTGGAAGCCGCGCGTGTCGACGGCGCCAATGAGTGGCACGTCTTCCGTCATATAATCTTGCCACTCCTGATGCCGACCATCGCGGTCGTGGCAACGACCATGGTCATCACGGCGCTCAAGGCCTTCGATATCGTATACGTGATGACCAACGGCGCGTTCGACACGGAAGTCCTGGCCAACCGGATGTATCAGGAACTGTTCAGCTTCAGTCAATTCGGCCGTGCCGCCGCCATCGCGGTCGTCCTTATGTTGGCCATCGCACCGCTCATGATCGCCAACGTAAGACGGTTCCGCGAGCAGGAGGCTCTTCGATGAGTGCAGTAACGCCTCCAGTCACCCAGCCGATCGCCCAGCGCCGCGGGGGGCTGGGGCGATTCCGTCGCAGCAGTTGGACGACGCACCTGGTGCTCGTCGCGCTTATGCTGCTGTGGCTCGTGCCGACGGTGGGCCTCCTGGTCAATTCGTTCCGCGAGCGCGCCGATGCGAACTCGAGCGGCTGGTGGACGGCCATCCTGCCGCCCTACGAATTCACACTATCCAACTATGAGGCCGTCCTCGGTCAGTCGGGGTTGGCGGATGCCTTCGTCAACAGCCTCTTCATCACCATCCCCGCAACCATCATCCCTATCGCCGTTGCTTCCTTCGCTGCCTACGCGTTCGCATGGATGGACTTCCCCTTCAAGAACGCCCTGTTCGTACTGGTCGTGGGCCTGCTCGTCGTGCCCCTGCAGCTGACGTTGATCCCAATCCTCCGCCTCTTCGGCCCCAATGGACTGGACATCGGAGGCTCCTTCCTGGCCGTCTGGCTCGCGCACACGGGTTACGGCCTGCCCTTCGCCTTGTACCTGTTACGAAACTACATGGGTGGCTTGCCCAAGGAAGTGTTCGAGTCAGCCTCCATAGATGGGGCCAGCCAGGCCACCGCCTTCTTCCGGCTGGCGCTGCCTATGAGCGTGCCGGCTATCGCCTCGCTGGCCATCTTCCAGTTCCTATTCACCTGGAACGATCTGCTGGTCTCGCTGATCTACATCGGGACGAACATCGAGAACCAGCCGCTGACACTCAAGGTTGCTAACCTGGTCAACTCGCTCGGCGGCAACGTCCACCTGTTGACGGCGGCTGCCTTCGTGACGATGGCTCTGCCGCTCGTCGTGTTCTTCGCCCTGCAGCGCTACTTCGTGCGGGGCATCACCGGCGGCGCCGTCAAGGGATGAGCGGCGCCGCTGGCGCATCGGGGCGGCCGCTCGAGCTGGTCCTGCCGGCGGTCCCCCAAGGTCCATCGGAGTTCAACTCGGTACAGCCGGTCCTTGCCCTGGACCTCGGCGGCACGCTCACGCGTGCGGCTGTGGTAAGTCGAGACGGTCGGCTCTCGGGCCGCCTGGCCGTGCCCACACCGCTCGAGGCGGGGGCTGAGGCCGTCGTACAGACCGCCATCACCACCCTGCACGCGACCCTCCGCGAAGCGGGCAGCGACGCGGCGGTCGGCGACCAGGGGCGCCCGTGGGCCGTGGCCGTCTCGGCACCTGGCCCACTGGATCCGTGGACCGGCGTCGTCATCGATCCACCGAACATGGGGCCTGGCTTCCGTGGGATGCCCCTCGGGCAGCGCATAGAGGAGGCGCTCGGGCTGCCCTGCGTGGTCGAGCGGGACACCAACGTGGCAGCGCTGGGCGAGGTGGTCTTCGGAGCAGCCATCGGTTGTCGCGACTTCATCTACATCACCGTTTCGACCGGTATCGGCGGTGCGGTGGTGACCGCGGGACGGCTGATGATGGGGCCCGACGGCGTGGCCGGCGAGCTGGGCCACATCGTGGTCGACATGGCGGGGGAAG